>JADZFV010000365.1 GCA_020854255.1 Candidatus Melainabacteria bacterium
GGAATATCGTGAAATTTGCCGTCGAAGAAAACCGGAGCCTCCAGACGCTTGAGCTCCTCGAGAAGCTTCGTTCCGCAATGAGTGAAAAGCTCGAGACCGACTTTGAACATGCCGACTTCGTCTTTCAATTCATCGACAAGGGCCAATGCTTCCTCCATAGAGGGCACATCGAGTGCCACAATCAGCCGTTCTTTACCTCTTAAGTCAGTCATTTTTGCCGCTTTTGTTTCTTGCACAGGATCACTTCCTATATAACTTGTAAAAGACTAAATCATGCCAGCAAAAAAGACCTGGCAATTAGATTGCCAAGTCCCAAAGCTGTGATTTCGGTCACCATTAGCTGGCGCTTGCGGCCTTGCCCTGTTGCTTGCTGTAGCGCTTGACAAATCTGTCTACGCGACCTTCTGTGTCAACAATCTTTTGTTGTCCGGTGTAGAAAGGATGGCAGGAGCTGCAAATTTCAACACGGATGTTCGGTTTGGTGGAGCCGGTCAAGACTTCTGCGCCGCAGACGCAAGTGGCTTTGACTTCTTGATATTTGGGATGAATTCCGTTTTTCATATCTATATTTCAACCATATTTTTGGGTCCCGAAAGAGAATCGTGGTCTCTTGCAGTTAACCCAGACGTTTTGCCGGGTTCAAAACTAAGCTCCCGGCTTGAATGAAGCCTGAGCGCCTAGCGAAGGTTAATGATAGCAGACAGTAATTATATCCGCCCGAACCGACATGCTTTGTTAATACGAACTCGGCGCCGGCGCCAGCTTTACCGGTTTTAATGTTGGAGCGCCGCCATCCTTAAGGCATTCGAGAAAGACTGCTCTCTGTCGAAGCCGGCAAGATGCCGGCGCTCCACGGATCGCCCGGGTCAAAAGTTGATCGGTTGTTGCACTTCCAGACCTTCAGCGGCAGCGACAAGCCGCTTGCCTTCGACGTTTAGAAATACTTTCTTGTCACCGGCGACGGAGGCGACTGTGCGTTTCAGTTGCTCCATGCGGGTTTGCATTGAAGCTTCTCCGCCGCCAGAGTTAAAACGCCTGGACAAATCAATCTCATAGTCTTCATCCAGAGGTCTCACACCCAGAAGAATCGTGCCCTTAGGTATCTCGGAAGCCAATCCCTGAGCCTCTTCCTCTCCGGTCGGACCGCGCAAAAGTTCGCTAAGCGCCGCTTCCAACTTGTTCTGCCCGGCCAGTTTTCTACTCACTTTTACAAGTTCGATATTGTCCGTGCCTGGTTTGACAAACCAGACCTCAGCGGAATTTCCCAGGATTTCAGCCTGCACCGAGCGTTCAGTTATCTTTTCATGCGGAACCGCAGCACCCGTCAGGATCTTTCGTTCGGCGCAGCCTGTCAGAAACATCGCCGAGCAGGCCAGCGCGCCCGCAACGATCTGAATAAGCCTTGTCGCTCTCTGTTTTACTGCCATCTATCCCCCTGCCGTAGCCTTATTGGACGAAACTTCATTTATTTTTCTGCGAAACACCGGCAATTCCGGCATTTCCACGAACTGGAAAAGAGCTTTCCCCTGCAGCAATCTGCGGATTTTTCGGCGCGATGATCAAACGCCCCTCACCAGTCAGCCCGCCCTGACCTACATCAAGCGAACTCAAGCGAAATGCGTGATCTATTCTGTCCATCCTCTTCAAATCAATAAGCGGGTTGAGCAGCTCCTCTGCAAAATCGGCAAATTTTTCAGGCTCGACAATGTCTGTGCCTTCCACTTTCAGGTCGGCAATTTCAACGCGGTCGTCACCTTTGAGTTTTAGCTTTCCTGTGATCTTCAAGGGCACGCCAGTTGAATCGTCTGCGCCTTGCGACTTTAAAAGAGCCTGGATGCACACATCGTCTTCAATGAACTCGACTTTCGGATTGACTGCCTGCAATTGCTGCGCGCCCAGTCCCGGCAGGTCGAGATTCAGCCCGCGCAGGGAATTTGCCACTTTCTCGCTTTTAAGGGCAGCGGAAATTTCCTCAGGAGTAAGTGCTGCTTTGACCGAGACGAGCACCGGTGTCTTCAATTGAATGTGCCGTTTGTCGTGCAAATCCAGCCAAATAGGCTGACTGGTCGAGGCATTCACATGGCCGACACTGACACCTTTGATGCTTGATCCTGCAAGGGAGCAATCGACTGATTTGACTTTTCCCGAGAGCAAGTCGGTAAAACTATAGAGTTTTACTTTCACTTTCACATTGCCGCCCAACTTCTTTTTCAGCACTGTCTTGGCCGCTTGCCCAGCCACCACAGAAGCAAGCAAGTTAAGCCCAGTGACTGTCTGCAGGGTCCGAGAGACTGTGCCCGCCACCTTAAAGGGCGTTGTACTCGATTCTGACTTCTGTGTATTGGCAAAAGTCGCATCAGGTTTGGATGCGGCAGAATTTTCGCAGACAGCTTTTTGGCCATCAGACTTGGTGGCAATCGAAAGATCGGCGCAAAACGATGCTTGCGGGCAAACGAGCGCGGCCATACAAATCACGGACACTATCGAGTTATGAATTTTCAAATTGCCCTTGCTCATATTGATGCGCGTATTTCAAATGAGGCATGCTACAGCTTCGAGCATACCAAAGAGTCTATATAATCTACGATCAAACCATCTGAAAGACAGTTAATGACCAAGCCAGGCAGGGCTTTTCTCTTTCACCAGGCAAACACTGTTTACCGTGATGGATTCTGCCGAATGAGAGCCGGGCGCTGCCACCGGATATAACACCAGTTGCTTGACCAGACAGTGAGACGGCAACTCGCATAGTTTCAGATCATAACTGCACGAATGGGTAGATTCATCGAATGCAAGCGGAATACTGAAGCTGCGGTGCTTCCCTTGAGCCAGCACCAAGTCGATTTTGAGCGAGCGCCACTCTATGGTTTTCGGCGCTTGCATAGATAGAGTTAAATAGCTGTAATTACCCACAGGTATTGCTTTTGCAGGAGTGTAATACATGGCTGAGAAGTTGGAGCGCAGAGAGGACTTCTCGCCTTTGATGTCGGTAGGAAGAGAAACCGCAAGTGGTGCATGTCGCCATGATGATTCAGAAAGAGGAGGCAAGTCCATTTTGAATTCACTGTCGAAATTCTTGCCGAACTCCGCGCTCATGTCAGTATTTACGGGCAGCCATGATTCCGGCTGCGCGTCCAGTCGCGCCGCAAGAGCGCGGTTTTCTTCCGCACTGCGGCGTCTCAGTTTTACATCAATACTGGGGTACTGAAAAACAGAATAGTCGTCTTGTTTGTCTTTTCCGCCATCGGAGGTAAAAACGAGAGTCACTGTCTTTCCTTTAAAGGCTCTGAGATCAATTTCGATCGGCAGCCACTGTCCTGCCTTTGACGCATGAACTTCTTGCAGCAATTCTTTTGAGATGGTCGATATAGGATCACCTACAACAGCGAAAATCTTAGCTGTGACACCATCTGTAATGGCGGGCTTGATGCGCTTAGCGGGCCAGCCGATCGTGAATGCTGTTTTGAACCTGGCTGATTGCGTATCGGCAGGCACTGAAAGCGTCCAGCTGACAGTATTCGGAGCATGCACGTACAGATTGGCATGTTCGTAATGAGACCAGGCAACAGGATGATCTGCGGTCTTATCTTCAAGAAAACGGACGGGCGGCGACCGGTCCACGTTGAAGACTCGCACACGGGGCAGCACAAAATCACCCTGCAATGTCCATGTTTGATCAGGCGAAAAGGCGGACAATTGGTACCTTTCCGGAGCCAGTGCCAACTTAGTCACGTTGTTCGGTTTGCCATCGCCCCATTGAAAAAGCAGTGATTCAATATAAGAAGGCGCCTCTCTAAAATTGCGCAAAGCCGATTCTGAAGCGGGCGTCCGAGTAATGAGGTAAACATGCTTGTCTTCCCATGCTCGGTTGGACAGGCAATAAAAAATCGGGATTATGGCAAGACATAAAGCACAGGACAGCTTCCAGGCCAGGTCGAGGCGCCCTGCCCGCACCGGATTAGCCGGTGCGTCAGTTTTAAGAGCAGATAGAAGCAGTCCGATCAAACCAAGCCAAAAATAAATCACAAACGCTCCGTACCAGGGAGTAACGAATGCACGCACCCAGCTGAGCATAACCGTTGTTCCAAGCCCATAAGCGCACAGTACCAGCGCCGTTTTTGTCGCTAAAGACCAGCGCCTGATGCGGAAATTTGCCGCCAGCGCCACGACAAACATGACCAGCCCGGCAACGCCAATGTATTCAGCCATCGGCAGGCGTCCGACAATCAGCCCCACTTGATTGGAAAATGGGCGTCCAAGCAAGTTGACGATGAAAGTCAAACTAATGGCATTCTGCGAATGGCTCAGATAGGCAGGTCTGGCCAGAACGAAATACAAGTACGGCGACATCGAAAGAGCTGCACCTGCTAACCATGCCAAATACACAGGCCAGCGATTAACGCCGTAGCCATAGAAAACAAGGCCCAGAAGCAACCCAAACCAGCAAGGCGGGACGTTTCCCATTGATGCGGCGGAGCCTATCCCCCCAGCCAGCATAAGGACAACACCGCGCCAGTCGTTTTGAAAACGCAAGATTCCCCACAAAGCGATGGTGAATCCCAGAGTAGTCAGGCTGACCGGATAGCATGCCTGCCCGAAAAAGTGCACCGATGCCTGGGTCATAGAAAATACCAGGGCCAGCACAATGCCGAATATCAAAGGTCGCCATTCTTTGTTATGACCTTTTGCTACCAGGTCCCACAGCAAAAGCGATTTTATGAGATTGATTGCGACGCCGATTAACAATTCAGCGCGTGCATTCCA
>JADZFV010000366.1 GCA_020854255.1 Candidatus Melainabacteria bacterium
GGGTACTGCTGCTGTGGTTGCGGGTACTGCTGCTGTGGTTGCGGGTACTGCTGCTGTGGTTGCGGGTACTGCTGCTGTGGTTGCGGGTACTGCTGCTGTGGTTGTGAATACTGCTGTGACGCAGGCTGAAACTGCTGAGGCTGTTGCTGAGCGTGTGGGTTCGATGAAAACAGAGGATTGGGAGGTTGCTGTCCTTGCCACTGCATTACCGGTTGCGAAAATTGTTGATACTGAGCCGGAGGTAAATAATTTTGCGATGGTGGAGACTGAAATCCCGGTTGTGCAGTTTGCTGATACGCCTGCTGCGATGGTGGCAAATTGTTTTGCGGTGGAGGTGATTGAAACCACTGCTGCGGCGGCGCTTGTTCGTAATTAGCTTGCGGATACGAATCCTGAGGCGTCGGGTAATCACCGCCAGCAGTACCATTACCGGACCACGGCTCCGTTTGCGGAGGGAAAGACGTATTGCCGCCACTTGCGCTTGCTGCGCTGGCGAACGCCGCCTCACCTCCCGCCATCTTTGTCAAAAAGTGTATGAAACCATCAACATCCGAAGGAGCACCCGACATTTTGTCCTTGAATTTCCCATTCGGATCAAACACCAGCAATGCAGGAATTCCGCGCATACCAAACTTCTGCATCAAAGCCTTTCCGCCCGGAGCGTCGGCGCTAAGGTGTACACTGACAAAACGAGGATTTGTCCACAAACCTATTTTGTTGCTGCTCATCAACTTCTCGAGCTTTCTACATGCCGGGCACCATGGCGCGGAAATCTCGACAAACATAAAGCGATTGGTGCTTTTAGCCTCCGCTGCGGCTGCAGCAATATCCGAGCGCCAGTTTATGTCGGCTGCATACGCACACAAAAATGCAACTTGGAGAAGGATGACCAACGAGGCAGAAAGGAGTGTGAGAATGGATTGTTTCATGAGTTCTCGTTTCATGAGTTCTCGTTTTATGAGTCCAACTGAAAAACGTGCTCAGTTACTTCTTACCCCGACAAAGCACTAATTACTGGCTTAGAAGTACATGAAAAGGCATGAAAAACCAATGAAAACAATAATTTACAGGGAACAATCCCTTTAGTCACTCTATGGTCCCAAAAGAGGCAAAATGAAAGCAAATCCCCAAAAGCATTGCGGCCCAATGAATTACATACGTTTTGGCGGCGGGATTGTTTTCACTGCGGCAGTTTTCTTAGCCGCACAGCCGGCACTGGCCCAAAATGCTACCAGCCAGGCTCGTATGTCTCAGATGCTCAACCAGTTCGAGCAGGGCAAACGCCCGACATATACGACAGGAGGCGGACGGTCGATGGGCAGAGCCAGCGGCATGCCCGGCTACGCAAACATGATGGGTGGCGGCCGTCCAAGCAATATGGGTGGATATGCGGCAAATCGCGGTGGCAGCTCGCAGATGCTCCAGCTCATGAAACAAAAAATGTCGCGCATGCAAAATGGCGGCGGCGGTGGTGGAACATTGATGCAGATGATGAAACAACGTCAAAGCGGCGCACCAAATATGATGTCCGGGATGAACAGCGGGCGCAGCCCGGCCTTGGGCGCGCAAAGCGGGCTTTTCGCAAAAATGATGCAACAAGAATCGGGTTTTAACAACAACATGCGACGCAATCAAATGACTCACGGCATGGGAATGCCTGGTGGAATGATGGGACGCATGAAGCAGCCCGGTATGGGCATGGGGATGCCCGGTATGGGAATGTCGGGAATGCAACGCCCCGGAATGGGAATGTCCGGCGGAATGCCGGGAGGAATTCTCGGCAGGATGACTCAGCCTAAAGTGAACGCGCCAAAAGTTGGATCACCCTTCGCACCGAAGCCGGCGATGCCTGCCAAGTCAGGTACAATGTCTGATTTGGAACGCCAGATGGAAAGCCAGTACGGCAAATAACTGGTTGAGCATAATCGGATGATCAAATTCGGATGAGCAAATTCGAAAGATGCCCGTGCGCGAGCAAAGCACTCTATCACAAATGCTGCAAGCAATATCATGACGGTGCCCCGGCTGAGGACGCGTTGCATTTGATGCGTTCGCGCTTTTCCGCATATGCTCTCGGTCTTGCCGACTACATTATTGACACCACGCACCAGGATCATCCGGAATTTTCCAAAGATCGAAGCAAGTGGAAAGAGAGCATTGAGAGTTTTTCCAGGTCAACAAGCTTCGATCATCTGACGATCAATGACTTTGTGGATGGCGAAGAAACGGCCACAGTCTCATTTACAGCTCATCTACGCCAGGGTAACAACGACGCGTCTTTCGGCGAGAAGAGTTTGTTCGTGAAAGAAAACAAACGCTGGTTGTATAAGTCAGGCCAAATCAATGAAAAGTGAGGTTCAGATCGAATTGCCTGACCGTCCCCTCACGTCGGCAGATGTAGTGGGTCGTGCGGTAAGAATTACTCGACTGAACTGGTTACAGCTGACACTCTTTTTCGTGGGTCCGATTCTTGTCTACGAGCTTTCAACCACGTGCATCTGGTGGAATCCCGCCAGGTATGGCAGCAACGTCCCGGCGTCAGTATCTTTTTGGATCGTTGCATTGGGCATCGTTTTCAACGGCCTTTCCATCTGGGAATTGGCAATAAGAAGGCTCGCACTAGTGCTCTTCTTGTTCGGAACTGCCCCAAATTTGGTACAGGCCCTGGCAAAAGCAAGAACTAAAACAGTGCTGGTACTAATTCTGTCGATACCTCTCTTTTTTGCAGAGCTGGTTATGAACACCATCTCATACGCCACCTCTAAGATTACAGAAGCAGCTGGAAGTGCCAGCCTTCATGATCCACTGATGGTCGTGGGAGCCTGGCTCACGGCAGCGGAGCTTTTGCTGATTCTGCCCTTCTTAGCAATTATGATCTTGAACATTTTCTTCGTCACCATCTTGGTTTATGAAGAGCTCACCATCATGAAGACTGGCAGGCGCTTTTGCGAACTATTTTTTCAAGACTTCAGGTACATTGCACTGTTTATGACGTTGATTTCATGCGTGTTTTTCACATCGATCGCGCTTGCCGGAATTGTGTTACCAATAGAAATTCTAATGCCACCAAGTGCTTTTAAATTTCTAGCACTGAGCATGGCAACAACCGTTATCTTGACACCAGTGGACACATTCTTAGAAGCCACAGCCACCGTCGGCGGAGCGCTGTTATACAAGCAAGTCACAGCCAGACTGGAAGGACGAGATTTGCTGGAAAGACTCAAGGTTCTGGACTCGAAGTAAATCTACTTCTTCTTCAGCTCTTCTTCAGGATATTCAACCCATCCGGACTTTTGAACTTTCGGCAATCCCGCGGCTATCTTCGCGTAGTGCTCTTTCAATCTGGCACTTTCTTTTACCTTGCCCGTGACATCCCATCTGGCAAAGAGAATTTGAATCACTAGAGGATCAGTTTTTAGATTCTTGTATATTGCAAAACCCTTATCCGCCTCTGCCGCCGCATCTTCTGAGCGCCCCTGCAAATCGTAGATGGCACTTTTGTAGAAATGGAGATTCGCCGCTTTCAAACTGTAATCACTTCCTGATGCGCGGCGACGGCGCAAGTCCGCCATCCCCTGGTCGATCATCTGCTCGGCCTTGAGCCACTCTTTTTGATCGCGGTAAATCTGGTAAAGCATATCGATGCACATCATTACTTGCGGAACCTCTGTATCATTGGCGTCCCGATAACTTTCCAGCGCTTTTCGCAATGCCGGTTCTGCTTTGCCATAATTCTTGTCCGCATAAAATTCGCGCCCCCTCACCAGAAGGCTTGGTTTGAATATTCTGATGTACTGATTCTCTTTATTGCCTTTAGACCGCCTAAGAGTATGAATGGCATCCACTTTCCCTTGCTTGTGGAGCGAGTTTTCCAGCTCGTGGCGCAATGCGATCAAGATTTCGGCGTCGAGCCCGCTGGCTTTTATGCCGATTTCGTTACCCTTGACCAACATCTGCTCTGCAAAATCCCACTGATTGGTTGATTCATACACGCGCCCCAGCCACAAGTAAGTCTGCGCCTGCATGGCCTCGTTTTTTTCGCTCTGCGCATCCTTTAACGCAGCCTTCAAAAGCACTTTTGCTTCATCAAATCTGCCCTGAAAATGCGCGTTGCGCCCGGCTGTCATCAACTCCGCCCACGTAGGCGTGATGGCCTGGCCAGACCGGCAAAAGCCGAATAGGGCAATACACAAAATCAGAGATAACAAACACAGGCGGATCATACGCAACTATGTTATCAGCGCAATCTTTATATATGAAGGGACCAAAACTGCTGCAGCGACTTAAGTCCACAGAACCGCCGCCAGTATTATTTTGGAGGAACTCGCCAGCAAGGAAGCAGGGACGTCGCAGATCGGGCCGCACATGGCATCTTTCCTACTTGAGCGTTTTGCCGCCGAATACGCTGTAGTCGAATGTAAAAAGAATCTCGACCGGGTCCGGAGCACCTTTTGGCAAGGGCGCAAATGGTGAGGCCGTCTTCACTGCTGTCATCGCGGCCTCGTCGGCTATCATGATTCCGGAAGAAGCTTTCAGGCGCACTGAAGACACGGCACCCTGACTGCTGATCTTGAACTTCAGAATGATCTTCTTGGTCTCTTCACCTTTTGGAGGAAACCACGACTTGCGGATCTTCTTCTCCATTTGAGCGACATAATCGGAAAGATCTACTTCACCGGTGTCTCTGCCTGCACCTGCGGCGCCGCCGTCTCCGGTGCTCGCGCCTTGAGCTCCCCCAGTCGATGCGACCGGGTCGGGCTGCTTAACTTCTTCAACCAGAGGAATGTCGGCAGGCTTATTGTCGTCAGCCTTAACGGCAATCGGCATCGGCTTGGGTGGCGGCACTACCTGCTTCACCGGATCGGGCTTCACCCTGGGCGCTTCTTTTGGCGGTCTGGGTTTGGGCGGCGGGGGTGGTGGCGGCGGTGGTGGCGGTTCCGGGAATTCGAATTCGATCACCGTCGTGTGTTTTTCCGGAACTTTGATAATGAACAAGCATGCCACTGCGCAAACGACCAGAAGCACGCAGTGCATCATGTATGAAAAGCCGGTTGAACCGGAGAATGTAACACCCATGTCCGGCTTGAAGCCGACCGGAGCTCGCGATTTCTTCAAGGCTTGCTGATATGCGTCAAAAGTGAAGTACGCACTCACGTAGAGAAAAGACAATACATAAAGCGCAACCGCAACCGGCCCGGCAACTACCTGAGGCGTGCCGGCTGCTTTGTCGAGATGCACCCCGAATGAAAGAGCAATAGGAGCGACGATTGGGAAAAGACTTTTGCCAGCAATTATCGTGGTCAGAAAAGTCAGTCCCAGAAAGCTGCTGACCAGAACGAGCGAACCAACGACAGGCTGCCCAACGTAAAAGTGACCCAGTCCTGGAATGAGCGAAAGGACTGCAGCTTTGCCCGGCTGATAGCGTGCCGCCGCTTCCGGCTTCACTACGTTTTTTTCTTCTGGTGGTTCGGGCACTTGAGCAGTTTCCGGCTCGCGGCTCTTGACAATTTGCATACTCGCTTGATGCTTCGTTCCCGGACACTAGGGAGTATGTAATTCTCTCACATTCCTTGCAACCCCGATTTCTATTGACAACAAGTGTCAAATACTGCACTGCCGGGCTCGAAGGGCGCCGGTTCCCGTTTTTCTTGCAATATTGCAAAAGGCTTTCTACTGAAAGCTTCCGAGAATCTTATCAAGCGATAGATAAATCTGTTATCAAGCAGCGCCAGCGCCCTCATGCATGCGCTTTCAGACAGGAGCCAGCTCTTCAACTTTCTTGAAAACCCCGTCGCCGGTCGCCTCGGCTTCGGCACACCGCAAACTCCACTTCGTTCAAAACAGCTCCAAGACCGGGCCGCACTTTCTTCGCTCAGACTTCTACGAGAAATCTGCAGGCAGCCAGCCCGACCAATTTGTTTTCGGCAGACAATGCTTTGCAAACATCCTCTTCCGCTGCCACATCCCAGATGTCCGAAACAGCATCACCGGCGGTGCGCCTTACCGAAATCGCAATTTCAATGACAAGCGCCAAACACAGAGCGGCAACGGTGTTTGTGATCGCCTGACTCATAAAAGTTGAGCTTCATGCTGCTTGGAGCAGGAGTTGTTTTAACGGATTTGGGAGGCACGATCAGTCGATGTATTCAGACCAGTATTCTGTGCGCTCCCGCCAGTCGCAATCTGCATTCCCGCAGGTCAGAGTGACTCGTGAAGAGCGCGAGTCGACTTCTACAACGTTAAATCCGTCCCGCACCGCGTCAATCGTTTCCGAATATTTCTCGTACTTTTGAACGGGTTGTTTGCACTTCGGGCATCGCATTTTCGCATTGGCGATCGCATCTTTTATAACTTGCTCGGACATGTCAACCTCTATTCACTAAGTTCTGGACTTTGATTCTAACGCTGATCTGGACTTTGGTTCCAACGCCATGATTCTAGACCACCTGCCGGTCCAAAACTATATAGTTAGTAGTTGAAAGCACAATCCAATACACGGCAAGACGCAAAGGCGTGCAGCCTCCCCGGATCATCCTCACAAGGAGACCCCGGCATTAATGCCGGGGTTTGACTTGTTCAGTTGCCGCTTTAGACTGAAAGTCTTCTGATTCGTGCTGCCTGTTGAAACTGATCAGAGTATTATCGATTTCGAAAGCTTCCAGAGCGTGTCCTCGCTGCTTGTAGATAGAAGCAAAGGTCCACCAGGGTATAATTGTCGGCTCATCATTTGAGGTCCGGCAATGACGAATTCAATCACTACGCACACGTACAAATGTTTTGCTCTGGAGACCAGCAATGGGATCTCCCATGTGGTCATGAACCGCCCCAGGCAAATGAATTCCATGATCAAGGAATTCTGGACGGAATTGCCGGATTTGGTAAAAAACATAGAGGAATCCGGAAAAACCCGCGTCATCGTGCTTTCTTCTATGGGCAAACATTTCAGCGCCGGCATGGATTTAAGTGTTTTCGAGTCAGACGATAATCTGAAAACTGATACGCCTACAGACAGGGAAAAACTGAAACAGCTCGTGCTCTGGCTTCAGTCGAGTTTCAACGCCCTGGAGCGCTGCCGTGTGCCTGTAATCGCCGCAATTCAGGGCGCCTGCATCGGAGGGGCATTCGATATGGTAGCCGCTTGCGATTTGCGTTATGCCACCGCGGATGCCACTTTCAAGATTCAAGAAATCAATCTGGCCATGATGGCGGATCTGGGCGGACTGCAGCGTTTGCCGTATTTGTTGCCGGATGCAGTGGTTCGACAACTCGCTTTTACGGGCGAAGCACTGACTGCCGATCGGGCACTGGCATTGGGATTTGTCAATGAAATTTTGCCCAACCATGAAGACCTGCTCGAGAAGGTAATGCAAGTCGCCGAGCAAATCGCCGCCCGCGCCCCCCTGGCTATTTCCGCCTCGAAAGAGGCCATCAATTACTCCCGCGACCACAGCATTCAAGACGCGCTCCTTCATTGCGCCAATCTGCAAGCCTCTATCTTTTCGACGGCCGATCTGGCCGAATGCATGCGCGCCCGCAGAGAGAAGCGAAATACGCTGTTTGCTAATCTGCACGGTCTAAAACAGACCCTGTAAGCGTCACCGGCTAAGGCTTCCCGCCCATTCCTCTGCACCGGACATTCATTCTCACAAGAAGACCCCGGCATTAATGCCGGGGTTTGACTCTTCCTATTTTTTTCAGCCTTCGCGTTGACCCTTACGTAAGGACAAAAGACTCTGGCAGAATTTTTTGCAAGAATATTTTAGAAAGGTGGGAACTTATAGGTCTCAGGATTGTCTAATAACTCGTAAAGGCTATAAAACTCGGGAATTGTGCAATTTGAATGAATAGCCGCTTGCGCGGATGAAGAGGCAGTAAAGTCACAAACCTATATGAGTTTCACCGGCAGGGATTGAAAACCCTGCCGGTTTTTTTAAGGGTTGGTGCAGTAAGCCAGCAGCCAGGAAAGAATCCAGAAACTTTCAGTTGGCCGTCTTGTACCCGGTCACGTCCGCCTTACTGACCCAGGCGACGTTTCCCTTGTGCTCACCGGAAAGCACCTTCACTTTGAGGACGTTCTCGGCTTCCTCGACTATTTTTATGCCTTCTCCGTTTGGCAATTTGATAATACCGCTTGTGGTGTGATCGACTTTTGTGATCTGCAGCAGGTTGGGCTTTTCCTCAAACAAAACTACGTTGCCAGAATGGTTCCACACCTGCGGACCGGACTTCTCGGCCGTTTTTTTCTGTTCATTCGTTGGCATGAGAAAACGAAAACAAACCCATGAGACTAAAGCAACAATCAGAATTAGTAATAGAGCCCAGGCCAGGATAGTGAAGACCCCGACCGCAAAGAAGAACAACTTGATGGCAACAATCGCCAGGACGATAAACAAGAGAATCTTGACAATGGGCATCGTTAACAGTTAGACCACAAACATCTGGCGAGACACCGTCCACCCTGGTCCAAAGAACTTAGAGCCATCTTGAATCATGACGATATGCTTATCGTCGGTTTTCTGAGAAACAACCAATTTCATTTCGCAGTCAGGGACGGCGGCTTTGATGCCATTGTTCACGACCTCAGCCAGCACGACGGCTCCTTCATCTTGAATGCCCAAGGCTGTTTCACGATACAAGCCCATAAACTGCTCGAAATGCCCGCTGGTCAATAGTCGAACCAATTCGGACGTGACGTCTTCGGGGATAGATATGGATTCGGAAGAAGGTTCCTGCATTAAATCCTCTGGGTGCCGCTTGTGTAATGCATGCCACAAAAGGCAAAAAGTCAATCGTAGCCTGAGGTGGAAGCAAGAATCATGCGACTTTTCAGCGATTTATACACGTTTTCGTGTAAGCAAAAATTTCCCCGCTAATTTGCGAATTTACTTTGGTTTGCTTTCATTGCATGATGTACGCAACCCCAGACCATCCGTCCCTGAAAGCCCCTTGCTCCTTCTTCCCCCCGCTGCGGCTTCTAAGTTTCAAACCCGTCGTCAGACCGCCACCTGCTCTGCCCCCTCACAAATCAGTCAAGTGCGTTAACCGCCACCCCCATCCCCCTTTCCAGCGGTAGTCAAAATGAATACAACCAACTCATCGGCCGGTTCGCTGGTTTACCTTTCCACCCAGTTGCTCGAAGAGTCAATGCACGAACACCCGGCCAGCCTGTCGCCGGACTGCTGCCCCTCCTGCTGGACGCGCAAAATGGCATTGGAACTCATCGAATGGATGCGCACCTCAGCTTCCAAACAATGCTCCGAAGAGTGCCAGATCGCTTAGAGCACCCCTAAAAATACTGCCGAACAAACGTCAAATCAATCAACCACAAGAGCTTCCGGCCAGAGATGCCGGACGATTTTACGCCAGCACTGAAAGTGGAAAAATAAGCATTAATGCGCCAACCTCCAAAATTCAGAAAAACGCATCGATTTCTTGAGCGCCATAGCTGATAAAGTTTGCTTGCAGCCTTTGAATATTGCGCAAAATGCCGCACAGTTGGCAACAGCATGGATCCAACTACCAGCTATTGAGATATAATGCACGCTTGCTTGATCTCTGGTCGATACGAATTCGGTGATTTTGGAGGAATACATGCAACTGGCAGGCAGAACAAGACAAATCCTGGGCGGCTCTCTTTTGGCAACAATGCTCGTAGCAGGCACCCTCGTCAGCCCTGCCTCCGCGCAAAAAACAGCCAGCTCGACCAGCGTAAAAATAGGCTATTTCAATCTTCAAATGGTAAAAGCAAGCGGCACGGGCAGTGATGCAGAAGCTCTCAAAGCCCAGGCAGAAAGCCAGTTGCGTCGCGACATTGAAGCCGGACAAAAGGCTATTCAAAAAGCCCGTGAAGAGAAAAAATCGGACGAAGATCTGAAGAAGATCGTTCAACAAGTTCAAACCGAACTGGCAGCCAAGCAGCAAGCACTGGGCCAACTGGTTCAAACCCAAAACGCGATCGAAAACAACCGCCTGATTCAGGCTGTAGCCCAGGTCGCCAAGGACAAAGGCCTCGATTTGATCGTTGACGGAGCAGGCGTTTTTGCCGGCGGACAAAAGGTGCTGGACAGTGGCGTTGATGTCACAGAAGACATCGTCAAGACTCTCATTCCCGGCGCCAGAAAAGCCGCAGCACCTGCTGCAGCATCGGCCTCTGGGGAGACCAAAACATCTGCGAAGTAGAACTGGTATCCAAAAGTCTTCAAAAGTGGCGAGCAGTAAGCGTGGCGCTTATTCTCGCCACTTTCGTTTTTTCAGCTGAGACACTGGCGCAGGTATCAGTGGGCGGGCAGGGGCGATCGACCGTTTTGCCCACCGACGTAGTGCCTCTGCCTTTACCGGAAGAGCGGCGTGCCGTAGGCGAAAGCATGAAACTGAGGCTATGGCAAAAACTGCCGTCGCGCTTCTACATGAATGCGACTTGTGAAACTTCCGGTCGTTTTGAAACCAACGTCTTTCAATTTCCCACCAAACGCACCATCCTCAATGGCGCAACCTTCAATCAAGGCGTCTCTTTCGGCGCCCTTTCCGGCGAAGATCAGCTAGCCATGGGCGCCTTAGTGGATCGCGCCAGCCAACACGACAGTGTCTTTCGCGTAGTCCCGAACGTCACAGCAGGCTGGGCACTAACTCCCAGCACAAACATCTTCTGCAATTACTTCTATCTGCGGGACAAACTGGCTCGATTCAACAGCCTGAATACCTTCATCAACCAGCTTGGTGCTGGCGTAGAGCACAATATTGCCCTGGGAAAACGCGCCAATTTGGAAGCGCAGTTCATGGCTCGAGAGCTCTGGCAGGCAGATAGCGATCCGGTGTTCGACTACCTTCCCAGTGCGACTTTTACTTACCGGGTCAGACCAGACACGATTGCCTACTTCAACGCTCTGGGACAGTTTCGTTCGTTGCACTTCTTCGGAGGCGTCGACCGCGAAATCACTCCTTTCTTCACGCTGGGAGCACTGCATCAGCGCGGACCCTGGTCGTATTCCGCTAACATGACCTATCTGACCGGCTTCCGTAAGGGCTTCAAAGACGCCTCTATTCAGTTGAATAGCCAGACGATCATTTGCGACTTCGAAATCGCAAAACAATTATTCAAGAAGATTCCGGGACTACAGGGCTTTTTGCGGGCAGAACCCGTGTATAACTTCGGCACCGACAATTCCCCCGGTCTTGCCGGTATGGACTTTCGTTTTTTCTATGGAGTTAGAGGAGCAGTCTCAAAACCTTCGCTCCTGGCTTTTACGAGTCAGTTGAAACAACGCTATCAGCAAGATCCAAGCAGCAGGCGGCACGATCCCAATAAAGGTAAAAGCAAAAGTAAAAATCAAAAAAGCAATACTACAAGCCCGAGCAAATCCGGAAAAACACGACCGAATGGAAGCGAGGACAGCAAAACTGAACCACTCAAAGAAGATCTGCCGGGCGGGCCGAGCGCAGAGAATATGCCCGGACTGCCGAGCGCAGAAATCGTGCCTGGACGAGTGAATGCAAATGTTGCCGATGCGATTTTCAACAACGCCGAAACCATTACCATCACCGCTGCTCCGATGCACGGTTTTATAACCGAAACAGGCAAAGAAGTAGCAGACGCGTCAATGATTTCTGAATTCCGGCGCGCGAAAAATAGAGTCAACTAATGCCGAACTTGTGCTTTCCGTCACTTAAATAGAGGTTGGTTGCTTCAGCCCCCAGCAATTGCGATGCAGAATCTGCAAGCTTTTTGTTGAGGGCAATCTCACTGGCTCTAAGAGAAATACGGTGCACTTAAGGAACGCCTGGCATACAAGGTTGATATATAGAAGTGCGAAGCAGTGCAGGGCCGGCTCGCAAGCCCACAAGTACCCGTGTCCAGTACTGGAGACTATGGATAACGATGAATTCGCGAGAAGCCGCCTCTAAAAACTTCGTTCAGACACCGGCATTAAAACGCGGCAAACCATTTCCAGATCTTTAGCTCCAGACTTGCTTAATTCTCGCAATGTGCACGGCATTGAGGCTAGAGCCAATACCGTGCACTTAAATCAGGATTAATACAGGTCTGAGAAGAAGCGCCTGTGATCGTTTTGCCTGGTTTTAAAGCGAGGGTCACGATGAGCAACCGAGAACTGGTACTACCATTGGTGATCGCA
>JADZFV010000367.1 GCA_020854255.1 Candidatus Melainabacteria bacterium
GTAGAATCGACGGCATGCATCCATTTACAAGTTATGACCAGCCTTTGACTTTGGCGTTGCCGTTGATCATTGCTTGCATAGGCACGCTGAAGAAAACATAGGGGTGGGCAGGTTCAAGCCCACTCACTTCATCCAGTTCGTCTCTGTGCTCCTTGCTGATCACGAAATTGAGCGCGCCGAGGTTGTCCTCGAGCTGCGGTAATTTTGTGGCACCGATAATTGTTGACGTGATGCCTGGCGATGAAGTTACCCAATTCAAGGCTATTTGCGCTGGGGTTCTTCCAATTTCCTTGGACAAACTAACAAGCTTGTCGACGATTTTCCAGTTGCGCTCAGTAAAGAGTTTTTCGAAGCTGGGGTTGCCGGTGTCTTTCAGTTTTGACATTCTGCCGTTGCCTGACTCAAGCTTGTCGCGCTTGTATTTCCCTGTAAGCATGCCGCTGGCCAGCGGACTCCAGGGACAGATGCCAATGCCCAATTCCTTGCAAGCTGATATGTGCTCGTTTTCAATTGTGCGCTCCACCAGTGAATACTCAACCTGCAGTGCGATTAATTTATGCATTGCCTTCAATTCGGCGATGGTTTGCATTTTTGCAAGGTACCAGGCGGGCACATCCGACAATCCGAAATATCGAATTTTACCTTCCTTGACCAGGTCATTGAGCGTAAGAAGCACTTCTTCGACAGGTGTGACCATGTCCCATGCGTGCAACCAATAGAGGTCGATATATTCGGTGCCAAGGCGCTTCAGAGAGCCTTCCAGAGCGCGGTAAATATTTTTCCTGCCATTGCCGCCTGCATTCGGATTGCCGGGCTGAGCGCAGAAGGTGAATTTGGTGGCGATTACGATCTGGTCTCGTAATTTTTTTGCATTGACGAATTTGCCTAACAGCTCTTCGCTCTTGCCGTTTGTGTAACCATCGGCGGTATCAATAAAGTTGCCGCCTTTTTCGACATAAACATCGAAAATTGCGCGGGCTGTTTCTTCGGAGCTTCCCCACCCCCAATCTTCGCCAAAGGTCATGGCACCAAGGCAGAGAGGACTGACCTTAAGACCGGAGCGACCTAATGTAACGTAATGATTTAACTTCATTTCTATTCCTTCTTGTCAGCTTAATGAGCTGCCGCAGTCAACTCGAGCGAGCGCAATTTGTTGTTGATTTCGTCAATGTCTTCATTGGACAATTTGACGTTATGCGCTTTGAGATTTTCCCTGGTCTGTGCGGCGTCGCGTGCGCCGACAAGTGCTGCTGTGATTCCGGGTTGAGCAATCGTCCAGGCGATGACGAGCTGCCCGAGGGTCGCTCCATGCCCTTCGGCAATTGGTTTAATTTTGTCGAGAAACGCATTGACGCGTTTGATGTTTTCCGGTTGGAAGTGAACTTGCCTGGCGCGGTGATCTCCGTCCTTGAATTGCACGTCGGGTTTGAATTTGCCGGTGAGCAATCCGCGTTGCAGCGGGCTGTAAACAACGGTGCCGATATTGTGTTCGCGGCAGTACGGCAGGACATCCTTTTCGATGTCGCGAACGAGCATGCTGTAAGGCGGTTGATTGGAAGCTACCGGGCAGACTTTTGTCGCTTCTTCTAAATCGCTGACGGAGAAATTGCTGACGCCGGCTGCACGAATTTTGCCTTCTTTGAGCAATTGCTGCATCGCCTCCATTGTTTCTGAAAGCGGCGTGGACGGATCGCGCCAGTGACATTGATAGAGGTCGATGTAATCAGTTTGCAGCCGTTTCAGGCTATTTTCGCATTCTTGAATAATGCTTTTTTTGCGGGCATTGCGGTAGATGGTTCTGTCGCCATACTCTTCATCAGACCAGTCGAAGAAATGTTCGCCTTCGGTAGAGTCCCATCTCAAGCCGTATTTTGTCAGAATTTGAACTTTGTCTCTTTTGCCCTTAACTGCTTTGGCGACAATTTCTTCACTGCGCCCGTATCCATAAATCGCAGCTGTATCGATCGAGGTGGCGCCGCCGTCAATGCTGGCATGGATGGCTTCGATGGCGTCTTTCTCTTCTGCTCCGCCCCACATCCAACCGGCAATCGCCCAGGCGCCGAATACGATCGTTGAGACTTCTAAATCACTTGTGCCGAGCTTGCGAAATTCCATGAATTGCTCTCCCATGACCAGTACATCTTGACCGCGCTTTGTGGCTGAAGATCTTATCTCATAAGATCTCTTGAAAAATGCCCAAAAGATAAAACCTGCCTTGATCACCGACCAGTGTGGGTTTTACCGATTCACTTTCTTCATAAAACCTGAAAAATACTCAGTAATCGCCCTTGGGATCCTGCCGCAGTTGTTTTTTCGAAGATTTCAACTTTTTGGTTTCCGTCCGTCTTTGCACTGCCGCGCGAGACGGTTTGGTCGCGCGTCTAATGACGGGCGGATATAACACCTCCAGTATCATCCCTTTTAGTTTTTCCCGGCAGTCTTCCACATTTTTTCCCTGGTCACGCGTTTTCTGACTGGTCACCAAAATGTTGCCTTCGGTGGTAAGACGATTTGCAAATTTTGAAAGAAATCTGTTTCGCACGCCGAAGGGCAAACTGGGACTGGCGACCACATTCCAGCGCAGAACCGCTTTGCTGTTGACCTTGTTGACGTTTTGCCCGCCCGGACCACCGCTGCGCGCAAAAGTGATTTCAAACTCTTCGTCCGGAATTTCCACTGATTCACTGATGGTTAGCATTGGTGCCTCTGTGCGGTCTTTCAGACACAGTGTTTTTGGTCTACATACAGTTCAGCTCGAAAGCACTTTAGTCTAAAACACATCAATCTAAAACAC
>JADZFV010000368.1 GCA_020854255.1 Candidatus Melainabacteria bacterium
TATAGAACCAGAATTTGCATTGAGGCCGATCTTGGATCGCAAGTAGCCATGCACGCGCATAATCGCATGAATAGTGGTCCCCCACGTCATGAATACGAAGCGTGTAAGGCAGGTTTGTTGGCTCCCCAGAGATTTGCGCAGCCAGCCAATCCACAGGCCGTGCCTGATCCACCAGCGCAATCAGGTTCTGAGCCAGCAACTCAGGACCGCCTTTATTCAACAGAAACTCGCACGTCCTGAAGTTGCGAAGCCGCTTGTGACGCTGTGCGTCAGACTGATAGCGGACACCATTTCCATAACAAAGCCGCTTGCAGATCGCAGTTGCATTGACGCAGGATTCGTTACGCGAGAGGCTGAAAGCCCAGCCAACCTTACTATTTTGAGTCAGCTCCAAACCGTAGTCGTGTACACGAGCACTTACCATCGTTGCCCTCCATTGTGTTGGTTCGGCAGCGACGCTGCCTCCCGGAGGGCGACCGGCTGGGCTCTGCCGTCAAGGCGGCAGGAAACGAGTTCTAAATACCAAAGCAAAACCAAACGGCTTGACGGCGGTGGGCGCTCAGCCGGTACACTTGAAGAACAGCGGAGAAAGCCGCCAGGTCTGGCTTATTTAAGGACGCGATCGAAGGACGATCCAGAAAATGAGTGAAATCTGATGTGGTATCAGATCGCAATTTAGATGCCAAGAAAGTACACTTGTTAGTGGTGGAAAAGTTTCTGGTTTTCGTAAAGCGCGATGCGTCTTTCCCGGCTCCCCCTGTGCATTTTGCATCTTTGGAAAGCTCCTGGGAAATGTGGGTTAGCCAACACCACATACAGTGGCATCATCATAACAGATCTGGGATCAAAACAATAGGCAAGTCTCAGAAATTTGCAAGCTAGGGCGGACGAACCACTAACTGAGGACCGTTGGTGGCAGCCTTCAGCTGCTCTTTTAACTCCGATAAGTAAAGCTGCAATGCAGCCTGACTGTCGTAATCGGGCGCAGTAGCCAGATATGACGCCAGAATAACCAGAAGCACTTTGATCTCAGGAATAGAAAGCGTAGAAGGAGGCTTTTCGGTCAGCCGGGTAACATCATCCTGCCAGGTTGATTCTGACGCCTCCTGGGAGGTCGCAGAGGTCTTCTGTGATTGCCGCTTATCTCTTTGGGATCGCATGGATATCTCATAGGCAATGCGGCGAGCTGCCAAGCGACCGGGCGGCATATCTTGTTCAAGAGAAGTGGTAGGGGGCTGGGTTTGGGTAGAACCCGCCCCCACCACATCGTTATATTCGTCCGTACTGATTGCAAAGAAGCCCTCAGCCAAGTCCTCGTAATCCTTGTGCCAGATATCCCGGTGGTTATACAGCGTCTCTTTGGAGCACTTGGCCGCCTTCCTGAGTTCCTCGGTGGTGAACTTCTCCTGGCGCTCTTTCAAGCTGTCCAGGGCGTTGCTAATGCGCTTGCGCGCGTCGGCTTTCCGGTTGGCGTTCTCGCGCACCCAGGATATAGGAACGACTGGTGAATACTTGGATGGGTCTTCGCCTTTCTTGTGCGCCGGACGCCAGTTGGCTGCCCGCTCAACCTGGGCGAAGGCGTCAGCCCGCCCGCGATTGATATCGTAACTTTGGCCGTTGTTCCTGGCTCTGAGAAACTCCTCGATAGCCCACTGGCGCTCCTGCTCGTAGCCATACCCAAGCGCCGGCAGGTCGCGACTGGGATCACCGTAGAAGAGATAATGTCCGAGACATTCGATGGCCTCGGCGCGTTGCGACGGACCGTTCAATCCATTCAAGTGATAGAGCCTGCCCTTGTACCAGTTATCGATAATGATTCCGGGCGGCAAACGATGGAAGACGGCTTGTACAAAGTCACTGAACTCACCGTCATCAACTAAATTCTGAGCTTTCCTTATCGGCACGACGTTGCTTGTGGGCTCGCCCCGACCGTGGACGACTGCGGACGCTTTGCGTTTCTCAAGCTGCTCGTTGTATGTCTTGAGCTGTCGGAAAGCGGCATAAGAATTGGCGTCTCCATCGAGCACGTCGATGAATAATTCCAGCGCTTGGGGAGCGGAAAGCTCGTGGCGCTCGTAGTCCACTTCAAGCGTCTTCTTATCTAACCAAGCAAAGCCTGGCTGCATAGGCAGGCGCAGTCCCAATCCCAGCGATCCCTCGGCACCGGGATGAGGGAAAATCTCGAGCTGTCCTTTCCCAACTTGGAAGTCGTTCAGCGTGAGAAGTCTGATCAGTTGCGCTCTGAGATCGGCACTCTTAATAGCTTCTTCAAAGAATAGATATAGATGCCAGCCGCCGCTATAGCTGGAGCGATAGAGAGAAGACTTGGGAAGACCAGCCTCTGATAAGGCATGTAGCAACTTATCAAGCGACTGCTTGTTGTGATAGCGACTCTTCTGATCTATGTCGAGAACGGCAAAGCGCGTTGTTTTCCCCGACCGGCAACCAATGAAGAACCTTGGATGCACGCAAGCTATAGCCTTGAGAACTTCCGAATCAGGCAGCTTCCACTTATCGTCAGCCGAGTACCAGGAGCCGCCAGACAAGGGTTTGTAGATATAACCATAGCGGTGGAACAGCTCAAGAAATTGCGCGATGCAAGTCTCCCACCCTTGCGGGAAGTGATCCTTGCGATCAAAGCGAGCAACTCTAGTCGGCGCACTCGCAGAAGCTGAGCGCGCTTGAACCTGTCCGGTAATGATGGTCTCCCTTCCTTAATTGGGATGTGTTGACCTAACCGGACTTTTCACTTATCCTTTGGGCATCAGGGACTTCCAAAAACTCTGAATACACAAATGAATAGAAAAGGCCGCGAAGGTCTTTGCAAAAGGCACTGCCACTGGCAGTGTTTTTTGTTTGGTAGCTTGCGCGCTTGCTTTCTAGGGAGCTAGGCTCCGAGATGTCCGACAGATATGCACTTGTTCCACTTTGCCAAGTGCCACCAGCCACTATATAAGGTGGCTTGGGATCGATCAATACTTTGGAACCAGAAACGGATCAGCAGAAGGCCTTCGCGGCGGGCGCCGCAATTGCGCAGGTCTGGCGCAGGCGACGCCTAGCCGCATGAATAGCCGGCTTTCCGGGAAAGTAGAACGTCGCAGTTCATGGCGGCGATCAAAGTGGCGGCGTCAATTTTTATCAGCTTGCGTCGCCGGCGCAAGCGACGCAATAGAATCGTCCCACGGCGACGCAAAATACAGAAGCGAGAGAAATCCACACAAGAGTGCAATACTCAGGCTTTGCGTCGGTATTGCGTCGCAAACACAGGAGGACCTTTGCGCCGGTAGCGAAGTTTGCGTCGCCGATTGCGCAAGCGGCGCAGAAAATAATTTCTTGCGTCACCGCCGCAGGCATATCGACGCAATGACGCAATTGGCATTGCGCCCCTCCTCGCAGGTAGCAACGCAATTGCCGGAAGCCAAACCAGAGAAGCTTTTTCAAGATTCCGATATTTTTGCCCGCTTGCGGCGCTAACGGAAAGAGCGATATATGCATTGGCGATATCCACGCAGTAGTGTGCCTTGCAATGATTGCGTCGTTTAAGCGCAAGCGGCGCAATCATTGCGTCAGCAGGAAAGAAGCGCATAGATAGTGACAAACGACAGCAGAACATTATAATTACAGAGGCAAATTCGGGATGATATATCAAGTAGAGTGACACTATATATAGGGCTATCCATTCGTGAGAACACTAACGGTTAAAGAAGCTGCGCAGGCATTAGGAGTGAGCGTGAGGACGGTGCAACATCGCCTCAACACAGGCGAGCTAAAAGGAAAGCGCACACCGAATCAATACGGAGTGAGCGAGTGGCGTGTCTGGCCAAACAAAGAAATCATGGAGCGGTTATCGCCAGGCAAAAGCTTTGAGGAGCTTGATTTTTCAGCCCCTCCCCAAGATGAGTTCCAGGGCGGTGACAGCAGCGCAGTAGTTGACGCTGAAACTGTTGAAAGCGGACGAGAGGACGTGGATGAGCCGTCTTTGCGAACCATCGTTCGTGAGCTTACCCAACAGTTCTCAGAGCAATTGAGCCGAGAAAAATCTATTGTCGCCCAGTTGCAGAGAGATCTGGAAGATAAGGATAGACAACTCAAGCTACTTCCTGACTTCCAAAAACAAGCTGAAGATCAAAGAAAAGAAGCTGAACTAAAGGAGCTTGAATCTATCGCTCTGCGCAAGCAAGTAGAAGCCCTAAAGAACGAAGAAGAGGCGAAGCAAGCAGAACTAGCGCGCCTGGCAAAGCTGGAAGCGGAAGTAGTGCCATCTCTTGCAGCGCAAACAGAAGCGAAGGAAGCTGAAGTTGCAAAGCTCCAGTCAGATTTGGAAGCGAAAGAAGCACAAGCCAAAGAGCTGGAAGCTGAAAACGAAAAGCTGAAGCAGAAAGCAGAAGAGGCGGCGTTGAACGCGGAAAAACTCGAACAGCTCGAAAAGGAAATTTTTCAACTGAAACAGCCCAAGCCGTCGTTCTGGAAAAGGCTGTTTATGCCGGGCGGCGGACAGGATAGCTGAAGATTCAGAGACTTGCGTATTCAAGTTTTTGCGTACGCAAAATTGCAAATACCTAGAAAGTCGAGGACATAGTGATAGTCACTGTAGCGAGTTTTAAGGGCGGGGTCGGCAAGACGACCACCGCCGTACACCTGGCAGCATGCCTACAAGAGAAAGGGAGCACGCTCCTTATTGATGGCGATCCGAACCGATCGGCAAGCGGCTGGTCAAAACGAGGGGAGCTGCCCTTCAAGGTAATCGACGAGCGGCAAGCAGCCAAACATGCAAGAGACTTTGAGCACATAGTAATAGACACGGAAGCCAGGCCGGAGCGCGAGGATCTTGAAGCGCTCGCCGGCGGTTGTGATCTGCTGGTTCTCCCGACCACCCCGGATGCACTGGCGCTCGATGCCCTTACTCAAACGATTGACACCCTAAAGTCAATTGGCACCGACAAATACCGGATATTGCTGACGATAATTCCCCCCAAGCCATCGAAGGACGGCGAGGAAGCCAGGGCTTCGTTACAGGAAGCCCAGATCCCTTTGTTCAATCGTGGCATTCGTCGCTATTCGGCATTTCAAAAAGCGTCGCTCGGTGGCGTGCCCGTCTCCAAAGTGAGCGACCCGAACGCTTATGAAGCCTGGATCGACTATCGTATGGTGGCCGAGGAACTGATCGTATGAGCAAATTTGCGGGCGTTCTGAAGGCGGCCAAGGGCGATGAAACCGCTGCCGAGGAAGATGCAAGACCAGTATCACTTACGGCTGCTAGAGGCAGGCCGAGGGGCAAGAGAAGTGATCCGTCCTTTGAACAGGTGACAGCTTACATCCGCAAGGAGACATACCGGCAAACCAAGTTGGCTTTGCTCAATGCAAAGGATTCAAGGGATTTTTCGCAGCTCGTTGAAGAGTTGCTTGGCGCGTATTTGCGTACGCAAAAATCCAAATAGCTGAATACGCTAGTTTTGAGTTTTCTGCAAGTGAAAGCATCTTGGACAATAAACAGGCTTTTCGCCGGTCGGCCTGAAAGGTACGCGAGCTATAGTGCCGCATTGGTGGCAGGGCACCTGGGTGCTGTGTTTGTCCGGATCGCCGCCATCTCGCCTGATCCTAGACGCCGTGCGACAGTCCAGGCATCGCTTTGGCTCATTTGTCAACTTCTTAGCGGCATAGAACTCTTGCTCACCGGCTGTGAAGGTGAACGCCTGTTGACAATCCTTGCAGGAAAGTGTCTTGTCTTCAAACATTGGGATACCGCGAAGCCCATTTTTCTATCATGCCTTGCCGGCTGCTATTTGCCTAGAGACCGCGGCCATCAAGACCAACAACGACGCTCGTTATTGTTTGACTAGGCTTCCTCTTTAGGTTGCGTACCTGCGTACGCAAATAGCCAAAACAACGCGCAAGCATTCAGGCTCACCGGGAATTAGTACCAGGCTTTCATCTCGGGACAGCTTAGATACGCTACCCCCGAGCCATAATGGGTAAAATGGGCCATTTGCCGCTTGTAAGCGTGGCGAATGAGGTACCCGCCTCCTTATTGCCCACAATCGAGTTCATAATCGGTTGTCAACCGGCTGGCATTCAGCTATTATCACCTGGTTACCTCGTTTGTCTGAAGCCATGGTTTTACTGCTGCCGATAATCAGACGATTTAGAAGCCCCGGCCCATCAAAGTCTGGGGTGCAAGTTATCCTTTGGATCTGACGCACTGAATTTACGGTTCGATGTCCGTGCATGCCCCAGGAGAAGGTACCGGGGGCTTTTTGTTTGCACTAAATACAGAACCCAACCGACAAATTCTGGAGCGTATTATGACTATCACGACAATTTCATCTGGCGCGCTTGAGCGCGCCCTACACCTGCGGGATCTCTCCGATTCCCTCCAAGGTCCACATGCGATGCAGCAGATTGTGGAGTCCATTCATGAGGCGCTCGCAAGCCGGTGGCGCTGTCAAAGGCTCTTATATCGCGGAAGTCCGTTGGTTCCCGTTGAGGACAACTACGACCGGCTAGGATACCCGCCCGAAGGTGTTGTAAGAGACGCTCGCTACACTCGCTACGTCACGTCACGAATGATGCTCAGGGCGCATACAAGTGCCATGATACCTGGACTGCTGCGAAGCTTGGCTGTTGACCCCCCTGAAGATATCCTGCTCATCTGTCCTGGATTGGTATACCGGCGTGACATGATAGACAGGCTGCACACGGGCGAGCCGCATCACCTCGATCTCTGGAGGATCACTCGCGGCAAAGTTGGCATTGGAGATCTGGAAGACATGGTGCTCACTGTGGTAAATGCGGCACTTCCTGGCTATCAGTACAGGACTGTTTCGTCCCTACACCCCTACACAACAAATGGACTACAGATCGATGTTACTGTAGAGAATCAATGGATCGAGATCGGCGAATGTGGGCTGGCTTCTCTAGACGTTATAGGGGCAGCAGGACTTCAAGCAACTGGCTTAGCTATGGGACTGGGACTCGATCGAATCCTGATGGTGCGCAAGTCGATCGATGACATACGACTTCTCCGGTCTCAGGACGCACGCGTACAGAGGCAAATGCTTGATCTCAGCCCGTATGTTCCAGTCTCAAATCAGCCAGCAATTCGCAGGGATCTGTCCATTGCTGTTGACGAAGAGCTGACTCCCGAAGAACTTGGTGACAAAATTCGACAAGCTTCACCAGAGCATGCCGATCGGCTTGAATGTGTGGAGATTATCAGTGAGACGCCCTATATTGAGTTACCAGCGGAGGCACATGCTCGAATGGGAATGCGTGAGCAACAGAAAAATGTTCTTCTGCGTCTGGTCATTCGTGATCCAGTTGTAACCCTCACCGGTCATGAAGCAAATGAGATCCGTGACACTGTTTATCGCGCACTGCATCAGGGAAGCCGCATGGAACTGACAAACTCTTAGGTATGGCACCTAAGTTATGTTGTCGTCCTTGTTGGCTCTGAGGTGGCGAAGCTGTCGCTGAATGAGTTCTACGAGCTCCTTTACTGAGCAGCGCAAACGCTTTGCCTCATCGAGATCTAGGTTGAGCCTGTCAGCCAGTGCAACGGGGATCGAGGCAGCTTTTTTCTTGAAAACCTTGCCCCTTTCAGTCAAATGGATCAAGACTCTTCGTTCGTCAGTCTTGTCGCGCTGTCGATAAAGCAATCCTTTCAACTCAAGGCGTTTCAGGAGCGGTGTCAATGTTCCCGAGTCTAAGTACAGCTTTGAACCGACTTCTCCGACGGAAAGAGGCGCTATTTCCCAGAGTACAAGCATGACTAGATACTGCGGGTATGTCAGATCCATCTCCGCGAGCAATGGAGCATAGAGTTTTCCCAGCAGGTTAGCAGCTGCATACAGGGGAAAACATAGCTGGTTTTCCAGCCTCAGAATCTCCCCTGATGCTGCTGCGTTTCTTACTTCTTTAGCCGATGCACTGTCCAAATCTTTTACCGAGTAGCAACAGAAATTTCCACGTCGATATTACCTCGAACGGCGTTTGAATAGGGACAAACTGCATGTGCCTCATGCACTAATTGCTCTGCTTCACTTTGTACCAGTCCGACTAGAACAGTATCAAGCGACACGGCAAGAACAAATCCACCAGTTGATTGTTGAGAGAGAGAGACGTTGGCTGAAACTTCGACATCTTTGTCTGAAAGATGGATCTTCTTTGCGCGCGCAATATGTATGACCGCATTGGCAAAACAAGCGGCATAGCCACCGGCGAAAAGTTGCTCGGGGTTGCTGGATGTACCTTGTCCTCCGAGGGTTGGTGGCAACGACAGTTGCATATCCAAGAGTCCGTCTTCGCTACGAATTGTGCCGTTTCGACCACCGCGGGAAACGACTGTTGTTTTGTAGATGGGCTTTACTTCTGTAGGCATTTCTAGACCTCAAAGAGAATGAATTGGACACAATTATATTGCACCCAATGTAAATAAACAAGGAAGTGCCGGTGCTAGGGATTGACGACAACCGAGATCCGAATGGCTGAACTTCCTTTTTGAAAACTGTTCATTTGTGGGCATTTGTTAGACTGATTTTCAGGTCTGACATATTATTGAGGTGCACTAATTGACTGACAGCCTCCCGCCCGCAACTGGCAAATCTCACAAGATCTTGGCAGACATCGACGGGTTCGTTGTCGATGCCATGTGTAACAGCCAGATACCGGGCTGTCAATTTGCCGTCAGCAAAGACGGCAAACTTGTCTATTCACGGGGCTTCGGCTTTGCCTGTAGAGAAAAGAAGACGGCGGTTGAGCCGCGCCATCTATTCAGGATCGCCAGCGTTTCGAAATCGCTTACTGCCGTTGGTGTGATGAAACTAGTTGAATCCGGTTCAGTCAATCTGGATGATCGCGCTTTCGCCATATTGCACAAGCTTGCACCTTCCAAAAAGAATGTGGTGGATTCAAGAATATTCGACATCACCGTGCGTAACTTATTGGAGCACAGTGCCGGCTTTACCAAAGACGACCGAGATCCAACGGTTGAGTATTTGCGCATCGCCGCAGATAGGTTCAAGCGCCCGCGTCCCGCCGATGCGAAGACGATTATTCGCTACACAGCATTCCAGCCTTTGAAGTTCGAGCCGGGGAGCACTGGAAGCTATGCCAATGTTGGCTACAGCATTCTGGGTCGCATTATCGAGGAAATAACAGGAGTGCCGTATGAGCGTTACATGCAAGATGAAGTGTTCAGAGTTGCTGGCATGACTTCAATGAAGCTAGGACGCACGAAACTGGTTGACCAACACCCTGAGGAAGTTTATTACTTCGATGCTGACGGCGACTATATACTGGACTCATATTCGCTTTTTGACGATGAACCATATCCGGTGCCTTTGTCGTATGGAGCGAAGTATTACCTCGAAGCATTAGATGCATGCGGAGGATGGACCGCTACAGCAACGGACCTTGTTAAATTCATCTGCTCGATTGATGGTCGCAGCCAACGGCCTCAGATTTTGAAAGAAGAAACAATCAAGGCTATGACTGAGCGCCCGGCGTTCGAACCTGCCGATAGCGAACAGTATTACGCAAAAGGTTGGGTTATTCATCCAGGTAAGGATAAATGGTTTAACTTCGGTGGTATGGAATACGGGACATCATCGGGTATTTTCAGATTGCCAAACGGGGTAAATGCTGCTTTCCTAGCCAATCATGTGAGGAACGACAGACTTATCTTCGCCAACATGGCAGATTTGACGTGGAAGATCAGCCAGCGAAGCCAATGGCCCGAAATTGACTTGTTCAACAGAGCTGTCCTCAGCTAATTCTCACTTTTTCTGCGCTGCTTCAGTTTTTCGACAATGACTGGCAAAGCGGCCTCCGCTGCTTGTTCACCGGCAAGCATAGCTCGTCTGGCATCAGATTTTTTGGTCGAGATCAATGAAATGCCTGTAGTATCTGGGTGGATTACAACATCTGCCAGATAAACTTGTGGACGGTCCATTTCACTCAGAGCCCAGGTAAGCATTCGCCTGGCAATAGACCCGGTAGCTCTGAAAACGTCAGGGTCCGCGTGTTCAAAAGATTCATCGATGTTGACTGCGATGACAAATTCAGCTCCTAACTCACGACATTGTTTAACCGGAAGATTGCAACCGACACCGCCATCAACCATTAGCTGTCCTTCTATCTCTATTGGTCTACGCAAGGAGGGAACCGCACAACTAGCCATCATCGCAGTTGCGAGGTTGCCTTTGCGTATCAAATAAGGCTTTCCGTCAAGCAAGTTGAATGACACAGCGGCAAAGGGGATAGGCAGATTTTCAATAGACTGCTGGTCTGGAGACATTCCGGCGAGTAAATATTTATTGAAACGCCGGCCGCGGTAGAGTCCGTCATAGGACTTTACACCGAAGAATCGAGACATACGTGATAAGGGAAATGTCAGCAATCGAATGCTCAATGGGACATCATAGAATTTGCGCATCACTTGGGCTTTGAGCACTGGTTTTTCCATTCTCTCAGGCTTAATTCCAAGACAATAGAAGCCGCCAATAACTGCACCGATGCTCGTACCTGTCACGTAATCGAACTTGATACCTTCGCGTTCCAAGACCTTAAGAACGCCTACATGCGCAGCACCGCGAGCGCCGCCGCCACCAAGAGCCAAGCCAATTTTCGGTTTGGCTGTAGATAGTCCAAGGATCTTCGGCAATTTCGCTTCATTGCAGTCCAAGGAAGTAGGCTGAAGTGTTTCAAAAGCAAGAGCCGAAGACTGGGAAACTGCGGTGATTAGGGCGCTTATAAGGACGATAGGGTGAGTCTTACATTTTTGTGCCATACGTTTTACTGTTATATTTTCAGACCATTGAGAATTTCATCAGATGAGATTGAGCCGATGTTTCTGAGCATTTGGGCTTGAGAGATATTGAACTCTACGACCGCTTGCGCTTTATTGATACGAGCTTGAGTGAGGTCGCGCTGCGCATTGATAACATTGATATTCAATCCAATCCCAGCATCCATGCGTTTTTTTGCAATACGAAGTTCTTCTTCTGCGGCGGCAATTTGAACAGTGGCCCGCTCAATCTTTCTGTCAGCCGCAAGGCTATCGGTATAGGAAGTTCGGACTTGCTCGAAGACGTCAAGAAATTGCTTCTTGGCTTGGATTGCAGCTTGCCTGGCTTCCCAGCGGGCGCGTTGCATGTTTGCGATGTCCGTAGTTCCCAGTCCACCCAGTGTCCAGTTCACTCCAAGATTGAGAGTAAAAACTTTGTCTAAACTGCTGCTACCAGCACCTATCCCATAGATGGTGCCACCAAAAGTAACGTTCGGCTGTAGCGGTGCAGCAGCTACAACAATTGCTCGCTTAGCAGCAAGTCTGAGTTCCTCGTATTGCTTCAGCTCTGGACGCCGCTCGATCGCCATTAACAGTAATTTGTCGATTTTGACCGACTTTGGTATCAGGCGCCTTTTGCGTAAATGGGTTTCACCGGATTCAAGATCGAGAGCAAGACTTGAATTCAGTACGTGAGAAAGCCTAATTGCAGCTTGGCGACGGGTTTTCTGCTGGTTGATCAGATTCTGTTCGTCACTTGCAAGCTGTGCTCTGGACTGCAGAACATCAAGAGCCGTAGCAGTTCCAGCCTTATGCTGGGCGGCATTGAGCCTAACTTGCTCTTGTGAAATGGCTACTGCTCTTGTTCTGATAGAAAGGAGAGCTTCATTCAAGAGGAGATCGTAATATGAGTTAGTTGCCTGTAAGAGGGTATCATTTACATCGGTCTTGAGTGCAGCACGCGAGGCCCTAGCGCGATGTTTCTGTTCGAGCGTACCGTAGAGAATGCGACCACCGGTGTAGACGTTTTGAGTAAATCCGGCGTTCAACAATTGAATAGTCGACGGCAATCCAGCGTTTGTCTGGCTGCTACTACCTTGTGCCCCTCCGCCAAACAAAGCGGTAGGCACGTCTCCGGTGATTCCGAACAATGAATAGCCACCGTTAAGAGTTGGCAAAAACTGACTAGCTCTGGAAAGAAGCTGGAATTTCTGAATTTTGGTGCGAGAAAACCCTTCTTCAATATCGAGGTTTTGAGCAAGTGCCATATTCAGGACATCGGGTAAGCCGATCTTCTCAATGAACCTGGAATCCAAAGAGAATGAACTAATATCAACTTCTATCGGCAACAACGATTGTAGCGGCGGACGCTCGATTATGACGCCGGTATCGTCCCCTTCTCCGCCAGTTATGCTGCTTTGAGGGCTTATACGTTCAAGCGGTATTTCGACTTTCTGAATCGGTTTGTCACTGATGGGATTGACAGTTTGAGTGGCTCGCAGCTCCAAAATGTATCTTGGTGGCTTTTTACTGTCAGCGCTCGGGATCTTGGTTTGCAGCGGTTTCTTTGCGTCAACGACGGCGCGATCATTTTCCTTGCGCACATTCAAATCGCTCAGTGCTAAAGCGTTGGGCGTGGCGCCCGAGCTTATGCTGAGAGCAAGAAGCAGGTGCGTAAGCCGGAAACTGTAGCTATTCATGTTTACTGTCCTTTGGTCTAATGATGAAGTTTTTGACTGACTTCACAATCAAGTACAGGACAGGGACTACATAGAGGCTGAGTATTGTTGAGACAATCATGCCCCCCATTACAGTGGTTCCAAGCGAGTGTCGGCTGTTAGCACCGGCACCTTCGGCAACAGCTAGCGGTAAGATCCCGAAGATAAAGGCAAGGGAAGTCATCAATATCGGGCGAAGGCGAATCAAAGCTGCTTCAAAGACTGCTTTATGGTGTGGCATTCCTTTTTCGTGCAATTGATTGGCAAATTCCACAATGAGAATGGAGTTCTTGCTGGCAAGCCCAATGAGCATCACCAGCCCTATCTGACAGAATATGTCGTTCTGCAAGCCACGGAGCATCTGGGCTCCAAGTGCTCCAAGGATGGCTAAGGGGACGGCTAGAAGAATAACGAGTGGGTCTAACAGGCTCTCGTATTGCGCTGCCAGAACCAGAAATACAAACAAGAGTCCAAGAGCAAAGATTAGTATTGCTGAGTTGCCGGACTTAATTTCTTCCAGCGATATACCAGTCCATTCAAAGCTCATTCCATGCGGCAAAACCTTGTGAGCTATTGTTTCCATCTCTTTCAAGGCTTGACCGGAACTAACTCCCGGTACCGGCGCGCCATTGATTTCGATAGATTTGAAAAGGTTATAGTGCGAAATAGTGGGCGGAGATGTTGTGTTCGTTACATTTACAAGATTGTTCAAAGGCACCATAGTGTTGTTTTGCGAACGAACGTACAGGCGATTGATGTCCTTTGGATTACTCCTGAACTGTGCATCCGCCTGTAGGTAGGTTCGATAACTTCGGTCCAAGTAATCAAAGTCATTGACATAAAGCGAGCCGATGAAAACCTGCAAGGTGTTGAAAACGTCTCCAACTCTGACACCGATTGACTCGGCTTTATCTCTATCCACATTGACAACAAGCTGAGGCGAATTCATTCGAAACGTGGTCTGAAGACCCGTCAGCAAGGGGCTCTTCCTAACCTCAGCCAGGAAAGAATCAGAGATAGCAGAGAAGTCTTCCAGTGGGAGTCTTAGCGTATTTTCTAGCTCGAAGGCGAAACCGCCAAAGTTACCCAGACCTTGAATAGGTGGAGGATTGAAGGGAATACAAAAGGCCTCGTCAATTTCCATCAAGGGCCCGCGCAAAGAAGCGATGAGGGCATCAGCGGATTGTTCATGCCTTGGTCTGTCATGCCAGGGTTTGAGCGTGCAAAAAACGATGGCATTGCTTGAGTTATTGCCAGAAAAGCTGAAGCCTCCAACTGCGAAAATGCCTGATATCTCTTCAATGTGCGATACGGCTTTCTCTACTTTGGCCACGACTTTGCTCGTGTAATCGAGAGAAACACCATCGGGTCCCTGCACAATGATCATGAAGTAACCAACGTCTTCATCGGGCAGAAAACCGGTCGGCAGCTTGGTATAGACAAATCCGGTGAATGCAAGGGAAGCGATAAACGCGATCAACACAAATGCTTTGAACTTTAAGAGAGGTGCTAAAGTCGTTTTAAAGCCGATGGATATCCAGTCGATACCCTTATCGACCATCCTGAAAAACCAGTTTTTAGATGTCTCGTGATGCAACAACAGAGCAGATAGAGCAGGTGTTAGCGTCAGAGCATTGAAGGCCGAGATACAAACCGAGATAGCAAGTGTCAAAGCAAATTGGCGATAGAGTTGTCCGGTGGTACCTGGAAAGAAAGCCACTGGCACAAAGACGGCAGCCAGTACAAGTGCGGTGGCAATGACTGCGCCTGTTACTTCGTGCATCCCTTCACGTGCGGCTTCACGGGCTGAGAGTTTTTTCTCCTCCATCAAACGCACGATGTTTTCGATGACGACGATAGCATCGTCAACAACAAGGCCTGTAGCTAGAGTAATGCCAAATAGAGTGAGGGTGTTGATGGAGAACCCCAACACACTCATAAAAGCGAATGTGCCGATCAAAGAGACCGGGATGGTAATAGCCGGAATAATGGTTGTGCGCCAGCTTTGAAGGAAGAGAAAAATTACAGCGATGACAAGGAAGATTGCTTCGCCCAGAGTTTTAATTACTTCTCTGATGGATTCATCGACTGCGCGAGTGGTGTCAAAGGCAATTTCGCATTTCATGCCTGCTGGCAGGTTTTGTGACAGGCGGGCCAACTCGGCTTTACAATCCCGAGCAACATCCAGTGCATTTGCTCCCGGGGCTTGATAGATGGCAATACCAACCGCGTTCAAACCGCGGTAACGAAGGAATGTCGCATAGTCCTCAGCACCCAGTTCTACTCGACCGACATCGCTGATTTTTACAACAGAGCCGTGCGGGCCGCTCTTAATAACAATATTGCTGAATTCTTCCGGCGTTCTGAGTCTGCCAACTACTCTCGTGTTGATCTCAAACTCTTGTCCAGCCGGAAAAGGGGCTTTGCCGATGGAGCCGCTTGCAACTTGAACGTTCTGATCGCTTAGAGCCCTGACCACATCAGAAGTTGTTATTTTTCGGTTATTTAGTTGGGACGGGTCAAGCCAGATCCGCATCGAGTATTTTCGTTCACCAAAGATTGTGACATCGCCGACACCCCGAACTCGCTTGAGAGCATCTTTAAAATAGAGATCAGCATAGTTGCTTAAATAGAGGGATTCATGACGGTCCGAGGAAAGAGCTGCCGCAAAAATGATTGATGTAGAAACTTTCTGAACGGTTATGCCCGTTTTCTTCACTTCGTCCGGCAAGCGCCCTTGTACGGAGCCAACACGGTTTTGCACGTCAACAGAAGCAGCATCTATGTCACGCTCAAGATCGAAAGTGACATTAATGGTGCTGTTGCCGTCGTTACCGCTGGTTGAAGTAATGTACTTCATCCCTTTGACGCCATTGATTTCCTGCTCAAGAAGGTTGGTCACACTGGCTTCAACCGCGCTCGCGTTAGCTCCGGTGTAATTGGCTGTGACTTTTACTTGAGGCGGCGCAATAGTCGGATACTGAGCAATCGGAAGGCTGGGGATCGAGACCAATCCGGCAATAACGATGATCAAAGAGCAAACGGAAGCAAAGATCGGACGACTGATAAAGAAATTGACGAACATCAGGATACCCAAGACTTAGTGATAGAAGGCAATGTGTTATGCCGCTTAATTGGCAGCAGCAGCAGCATTGGCTTTTCCCATCCAAGAGTGGCCGGTCTTAACGACTTCTGATGAGTCATCATCTTTGCTGGCTATTTGTGCGCCATTTGCCAGCCGCTGAATACCGCTGGTGACAATACGGTCTGAGGGTTTCAAGCCGCTTTTCACTTGATAGGCATTGTCATCAATTCCATTGACGGCAATTTCGACCTGCTCAGCAACGAGCTTCTTTTCGTGCTGACGAGCCAGGAATACGTAGTATTTGCCTGCGGTCTGTACGACCGCCCTTGTGGGCACGGAGACGCCTTCTTTGATGTTCCAGACAATTTGAGCCTTTACCGTCTGGTCAGCGCGGAGTTTGTCGTCGGTGTTTGGATAAAGGGTCTTTACTAAGACAGTCTGGCTGCCTGGATCGACTGTCGGCGAAATGAAAATTACCTTACTGGCACCATATTCGGTGCCATCACTTCCAACCAGGCTTACATTTGTGCCCAGTCGAAGAGGCGTAGCTTTTTCCGCTGGCACCGATACATAAACTTCTAACGGATGGTTCTCGGTAACAGTCGTAAGGGCGGTCGATGCCGTGACGTGATCGCCGAGCTTGACTGGTATATCACCAACGATGCCTGTAAAGGGAGCGGTTATGTGATAGTAGCGTAGTTGCTCTATCTGCGTTTGAAGATTCGCAAGAGCTTGTTTATGGGTTCGCTCGTGCTTTTGAATAGTCATCTTTTGTGCTTCCATCTGCTGGATTGTTGCATCACAATCAGATTGGGCCGAAGCAAGATTGTTCTTCCAGGAATCCAGCTCTGAGTCCGAGACAGCGCCATCGTCAGACAAACTTTGATATCGGCGGCATTGAGTCTTGGTGTACTGCAAATTTGCTTGTTTGCTCTTAAATGTACTTTCAAGGGAAGCAAGAGTCGCTTTGGCAGTAGCAAGGTCCGATTGCGCGGATTCCGCTGCCGCCTTCACGGCATCGGTTGCAGCCGACTGCATCCTTGAATCAATACTCATAAGAACGTCGCCAGCATGCACTAACTGACCAGCGCTAACGCGAATGTCCTCTATATGGCCAGAGACATTTGGAGATATCGTGACAGACTTTCTGGACCTGACAGTGCCTATGAATTCTGATTTTTCCGCTTGGGGCTTTGTCGTGACTTTAGATATGTCTACCTTGGTTACTGGTACGGTCACGGATTGCGGAGCGGATGTGCAGCCAGCAAGAGGTAGCATTAACAGGCAGAGCCCGAGATAGGCAGCAAAATTCTGGGATGTCATTTGATTAGTCCTCAATACAAGCTACGGATTAACCGGAGCAAATTAATGACGGGGTTATGAAACCTTACTGTAGCATGGTTCCACGTTGTGGTAAGATTGTCAAATGAACCAAACTCAAAGTAGAAGCGAACGGAAGAAAGAACGGACGAAGCAAGGCCTTGTAGATGCCGCCAAGGAACTCTTTGCCAAGCATGGCTATGCGGAAACAACAATCGATCAGATTGTTGAATTGGCGGATGTAGCAAAAGTAACGTTCTATTACCACTTCAAATCGAAGGAAGAAATCGCTCTGGAAATAAAACGGCAGGGCACAGAAGAAGCGGTCGCCTATTTCGACACACTTTTATCGCGCAAGCTAAGTCCAGACGAGATGATTGAGTCGGTGATCGTTGACCTTGCAGATTGGACCGAAACAAATTGGCGTTTATTAGAAGTCTTTTGCGCACAACGATTCAGTCCTTTTCTTGAAAGGGAATCAACGACGGAATGTAAACTGGAGGCGGTCGCAGTCTGCCTTCTGAGCATCATCGAACATGGACAGAAGGTAAGTCGATTTAGAACCGACATTGACGGGCGACGGATAGCTCATCTTCTGGACCTAGCCATACTCTGCGAGCAGTATCATTGGGCTCGCTCGGGTCAACCGAAAGAAGAACTGATCGCATCTCTAAAGAAGTGCTTTGATTTCGCGCTCCACGGGATTGTTCAGAGGCGAGATGTCCAATAATTTCGCACTCGGATGCGGACGAAACTAGGCGCAGAGTTCGAAGTAAGTTTTCGAAACTCTGCGCCCTTAGCTTTGATGCGTATTCGGTGTGAAACAACCATCTTTCTATTGCTCCTGTTTCTGGAATGTTTCTGGCGGGAGAATAAAGTCTGACACTGGTAGGCTTTGAAAGCACTTATCGATATCTTCAATGTCGTGCAATCTGCCTTCATCAATATTGGACGAATTCAACATGCCGATTAAGCAGTCGAATCGGTCAACGTGTTCTTTGAAGCGATTGATTGCATAAATCTTTGCCTGCCCTGTTGTGATGAGAAACGGCCAATCACTAGCTTCGATTAGAAGCAGTTCTCTTGCCGCCTGTTTCAGGATTCTCTTTGTCAGATGACCGGCTTCTTCGCCGTACTTGCGAGCCAGATGTTCCATTTGCTTTTCACAGCGATTGATAACGGGCCACATCCATTCAGTTTCATCGTTGAGCCAA
>JADZFV010000369.1 GCA_020854255.1 Candidatus Melainabacteria bacterium
AGGCAAAAAGTTCAATTCAAAAGCAAGAATTTCTCTGAGGAGACTCTTCGTGCTCTCAACGTGCCACAGTATCAAGTTCTTTCAGATATTTTTTCGCAGTGGCGTTGTCAGGGTCATCTTCAAGAACTTTTTTCAATTCAGCGACAGCGTCGTCGGCATCGCCTCGTTTCTGATACGCCAGCGCCAGGCCGATGCGAGCATCATGATTTTTCGGGTTGAGTTCAAGCGACTTATTTTCTTCCAGAATTTGACCTTCGAGATCATCGGCTTGCCCGAGTACTTCGGCTAAGCGGTGGTGGCTGGCGTCATTGGTCGGGTCGACGATGGTAGCGGAGCGATAGGCTTCTACAGCGGACTTCACATCGCCTTTGCCGACTGCAGCATCGCCTAAGGCTTTGTACGCTTGCGGTTCTTTTGGATCCAGATCGGTGGCTTCACGAGCCTGATCCATGGCGCCGTCGAAGTCGCCCTTATGTGTAAGCGCCATAGCCAGAACATATCGGGCAATGGAATTTTTCGGATCGGCGTTGACGGCTTCTTGCAATATAGCTATAGCTTCGTCGTACCGGCCCAGTTCGTTCAGAATAACGCCGAGATTATTCTTCGCCGTGGCGCTTTTCGGATCTTGTCTGAGCGCTTGCCTATATTCTTCTTCGGCGTGTTTGTAATCACCGACTTTGAAGTACTCATTGCCTGTAACCAGATATTCAGTCGATGTCTTCAAGCGCACTCCGCAGGAAGAAACGGAAAGCTGAAATGCAAGCAAAATCGAGACTAGTACCGCCGTCCGAAACAACGGTAATGATTTGCTCCCCTGAGTTGTATTGCTCTCAGCCTTCGCGATCATGTCAGTCAAAACGATTGAAATATTCTGGATTTACGCTGTTCAAAAATCGACCAGACCCACCACTCACGGGACTCAATCGCATTCTAGCATGGTAAGCCGGGCGCCACCCCAGGGTTTACCCTTGGCGTTTTTACTGAACAACCGAAGCGACCTGGTCTTCCTTGGCGCTTTCCTTCTTCGGCGGATTGGTGACGATGTGTATTTCTTTCAGCTGTTCGTCTGATGCCGCCGATGGTGCCTGAGTCATCAAGCAACCGCCCGATTGAGTCTTCGGAAAGGCAATCACGTCGCGGATTGACTTGCATCGAGCCAGAAGCATGACGATGCGATCAAGACCAAGGGCAAGCCCGCCATGAGGAGGCGCGCCCGCTTCCAGAGCGTCCAGCAAGAAGCCGAATTTGTCGCGGGCCTGCTCGCGATCGATGCCGATCGCTTGAAATGCTCGACTCTGCAATTCCTGATCGTGTATACGAATCGATCCGCCACCGATTTCAACACCGTTGTAAACAATGTCATAGGCGCGCGCTCGAATTCTTCCGGGATCAGATTCCAGATAATCGACGTCGTCGAGATGCGGAGAAGTGAAGGGGTGATGGACAGCCATCATCCGTCCTTCCTTTTCATCGTATTCAAAAAGCGGGAAGTCGACTACCCAGAGAAGCTCATGCCTGCTTTCATCAATCAAATTGCGCTCTTCGGCGATGGCAAGACGCATGCGCCCAAGCACATTGACGGTCACAGCAAACTTATCGCTGACAAGCAACAGCACATCGCCTGTCTCTGCGCCGGACGAAGACTTGAGCTTATCCATTTCTTCCGGCGTCAAATGTTTGTCGATGCCGGAAGAGCGCGTGCCGTCCTTGCCGAAAATCACCCAGGCCAGTCCTCTGGCCCCATCCTTTTTGGCAGCCTCCGTCCAGAGATCGAGCGTTTTTCTCGAGACCGGATCTTTTTCAGCCGCACCCTTCAGGCACAGGCCTTTCAGCACACCGCCCTGATCGGCATTTTCTCTGAAGACCTTGAAATTGCATGTTCTTGCTACTTCGGTCATGTCTTTGATTTCCATATCAAAGCGCAGATCAGGCTTATCGTTGCCAAAGCGCTCCATAGCCTCCTTGTAAGGGAGGCGGGCAAAAGGAGGTTTGAGCTCGATGCCTGACTCTAAAAACGCCGCAGCAAGCAGCTTTTCCGTTACGCCCATTACCTCTTCTTCATCGGTAAAGGACAGCTCGATATCAATTTGAGTGAATTCCGGCTGCCTGTCAGCCCTCAAGTCTTCGTCTCTAAAACAGCGCGCCACTTGATAATAACGATCGATTCCGCTAATCATCAGTGTTTGCTTGAAAAGTTGAGGAGATTGCGGCAGGGCGTAAAAGGCGCCCGGATTCAAACGACTCGGTACAAGAAAGTCTCTTGCTCCTTCCGGAGTCGCTTTTGTGAGAATCGGGGTTTCTACCTCAATAAATCCGCTCTGGTCGAGGGCACGGCGAGCCGCCTGAGTGACACGATGCCTGAGCCTGAGGTTGTTGTTCATCTCCGGACGTCTGAGGTCGAGGAAGCGGTATTTCAAGCGCAGCTCTTCATTGACGGCGTCTCCTTGATCGAGCTGAAACGGCATTGGTTTGGCAGTATTCAATATTTCCACCGCATCGGGGTAAATTTCGATAAGCCCGGTGGGCGTTTCGCGATTTTCACTGCCGGCTGGACGCGGCGTCACTTTGCCCCTGGCAATCAGTACATACTCGTTTTTGAGCGTTGTCAGTTTGCTGTGGACTTCTTTATTGCGGTTCGGGTCGGCGGCCAACTGCACACGGCCTGTTTGATCCCTGAGCTCGATAAAGATGAGCCCGCCCAGGTCGCGTCTGACATGCACCCATCCGGCTACGGTTACTTCGCGCTCGACATCGGCTAAGCCTAATTGCCCGCACGCCTGATTGCGCTTTAATCTGGATGGCATGTGAAAAGTCTCCCTGGGGAAAGCTATTGTATCCGAAGCGCCGAAACCGGCAGGCTCCGGCACCTGTCGCTGTAACAGCAGCTTAAAAGGAAGCAAAGATCCAAGCTATTGTCTGCCGATTCTAACAGTCAAAAAAGGCGGGCATCCCTTCAGACGGTGCCCAGCTGTAGCCTCGAGGACGTAGTAAACTAGAAGTGCTGGCAATTTGCAGGCAAAAATCTTACCAGTCCGGTCACGGGGCTTATTAAATGTCTACCGATCAAATACACATGCTAGTCGGCATTCTCCTCATGGTTATGGGGTGCTTCTACGTCCATAAGTCTTACATGGCGGGCATTCAAGGTAAGTTGTGGTATTGGCAAGGCTTTCTGCCCTTCACTTTGATATCGCCCTGGGTCTGTGTTTTTCCGCCCAAGGAAAAGTCTCTGATCAAATACAAAGAAGCCATGTGGGTGCATGCTTTTTTCGGCCCCGTTTTCTTCTTTTCTGCCGTAATTGCGCTTTCATGCGGTGCGGATCTGACCGGACTGCCGGGAACCAAAACGACCAATTCGATGTTCACTTACTTCCTGCCTGACAAGACACCATTTATTGTTTTCGACAAGAATCACTACAGAGTGCAATTTCCGGCAGCCGTATCCAACAGCAAGAAATTAGCCAAACTGTTCTTTGGAAATACCCTGGGCTTGAAGGGCGCGGACGACCTGACTCCTTACTCGCAATCAAGCGGCTCTTATGCCGATGCAATGCGTCAATAGTCCCGTTACCGGCTTAGCTAGATACCGGCTTCTTTCATCTGGCGGTTCCAGCGGCGGTTCAATTCGCTGTCTGTCGTATTGGCGCGCTTCAAAGCATCGCCGACTTTGGTCGCAGGCGTGGCGCTGTCAACTGTTTCTGAGACTGTTTCTTTCAAAGACTTCCAGCCGCTGGCGAGCTTATCTCCAATTTTGGCTGTCATCGAGGTGGTTTCTACCGCCAGACCCTTGCCTTCCTTAAGAATCGTCAGCCCTCCGGCGGAGATTCTCTCCGGGCTGCCATCCTTGTCGACGTCCACTATTTGCAAATCCGGCAGACTGGCTTTCGAACTTTGCATGCGTTCAGCCAGGGTGGCCATAAACTGATACTGGCCTTCGCCGGAAATCACTGCCGCTTCTTTGAGACCGCCGAAATCACCGGTTTTGAGCGACTGTTCTGCTTTGTCCAGTTTTTGCCAAACGTTCATATCAGCCATTTTTGTTACCTGCTAGAAAAACTAAGTAATTTCACTGACAGCCTGGGCGGTGTCTTGCTTTAGTTTGCGGGGGAGAAGGGAGTTGCCTTTCGATGCCCAGAGATTACCAGCTCCATGTGACATTAGTTGGGCAGACGAATTAATCGCTCTCCGCGTGGATCTTCAAAGGGAATAAACAGATTAAATCGTCGTCTTGCCCTTGATGAAAGCCTGCCTGATTCGATAGTCTTTAACGATAAGTTCCATATATATAGTCAAGCCCTCTTGCCAACAAGGAGAAGAGCAGTGACAAGTGTCGCCAAGATTCGCAACGTAGCCGTGATCGGGTTGAACCGCAGCGGTAAAACCAGCCTAGTGGAAGCCATTCTTCACCTCACAGGCGCAATCTCCAGGCGCGGGAAGATAAACGAAGGCACAATGACCACCGACTACGAGCCGGAATCGGTCAGCCGACAAATTTCCACCCAGGTCTCGGTGGCGCGCACCACCTATCAAGACGTGCTCTTCAACATTCTCGATTGCCCAGGATTTATCGACTTCCAGGAAGAAGCCAAAATCGCCATGATGGGATGCGACGTGGCTGTCTTCGTTGTTGAGCCCGATCCGGGCCGCTTGATTCAAATGGACATGCTCTTGCGCTACAGCGAAGAAATAGGCGTAGCCAGGCTGGTTTTCGTCAACAAGATGGATAAGCCAGATGTCAATTTTGCAGAGACACTTACAGTTTTGAAAAACATGCCGGGCTCGAAAACACCTCGCCCACTGGCTCCATTGCATTATCCGATCATGGCAGGAACCTTGACCGGTTATGTCGATGTGCTCAAGAAAGAAGCATTCAAGTATGGCGCCCAGGGCAAACCGGAAAAAACCGATGTGCCCGGCGATCTGAAAGACGATCTGGAAGCAGCCCGAGAAAAACTAATTGAGAGCCTGGCGGACACAGACGACACGCTTTTGGAAATGGTCCTGGAAGGAAACGATCCGCCTCTCGATTTGCTCGAGAAAGACCTGAAAGCCGCTGTCAAAGCCGGTACTTTCGTACCGATCCTGGTCGGCTCCGCCCAGACCGACGCCGGCGTGTTCTCGCTTTTGGACACAGTCATTTCTCTTTGCCCAGCTCCAAACGAGCGCGAGTATAAAGACAAAGACGGCAAGGTCATCACCGTCAAAGAAGATGGTCCGGTTATTTCGCAAGTTATCCGCACCTACATTCACCCTCAGTCCGGCAAACTTTCCCTGACTCGCGTTTTCTCAGGCACGATAACCGGTGACTCGCAACTGGTGGATATAAACAAAGGTGGCTCAAAAGAACGTGTGGGCGGCCTGTACTGGCTCCTGGGCAAGAAACAAGAAACCATGCCGACTGCCGGTCCCGGTTCGATCGTCGCGCTTGCCAGATTGGAAACTCCTCGCACAGGCGACACGCTTGTCACCGAGAAAGAAACCACACAAATGCCGGCACCGCCTGAAGCACCGCCGCTTTACTCGCTTGCTATTTCTCCCAAGAATCGCAACGATGAAGCGAAGCTTTCGACACTGCTCGGCAAATTGACAGAAGAAGATCCGATCCTCAAAGTGGACCGCGATCCGGACACGCATGAATACTGCATCTACGGGCAAGGCGAAGTGCACCTGACTCTGTCCAGACAGAGATTGGAGCGCAAGTATCACATCGAGCTCGATACGCACAAACCGAAAATTTCGTACAAAGAGTCTATTCAAGCCAAAGTGGAAGCGCATGGCCGCCACAAGAAACAAACCGGTGGTCGCGGTCAATTCGGCGAGGTCTACCTGCGTATCGAACCTTTGGAAAGAGGCGCCGGAAGCAAGTTCTCAGAGTCAATTGTTGGTGGTTCGGTACCGAGACAATACGTCCCCGGCTGCGAAAAAGGCGTCACAGAGGCGCTGCAACGCGGCACACTGGCCGGTTTTCCACTGGTGGATGTTTCCGTCAATCTTTTCGACGGCTCCTATCACGATGTAGACTCCGATGAAATGTCATTCCGTATGGCAGGTATTTTGGCGATGCGCGAAGGTTTAGCCAAAGCGCATCCATTCATTTTGGAACCAATCGCCGAAGTGAAGATCCACATTCCGAGCCAATACACCTCGGGTGTTCTCTCGCAAGTCACAGGCTTGCGCGGGCAAATCCTCGGCTACGGACCAAATCCGGAACGCCAGGGCTGGGACGAAGTAAGTGCCAATATCCCGCGCGGCGAGCTCTGGGACTACATCATCGAGTTGCGCACACTGACGCAGGGTCTGGGCTATTACACCTGGAAGTTCTCGCACCTGTCGCAAGTGCCGCCGCAAATCTCACAAGAGCTCATCTCTCAAGCGACCGCTGCACACGCCGCCGAATAATCAAGCGGCACAAGGGAAAAAGAAACTCCTGGGGGCGCATTTTTTGCGCTCCCATTTTTTGCTACAAAAAGATCATGGTTGGATATGCCTCTTAGTGATAAGATCCCCCAACTGCAAAATTTTTTGTTGTCCAGATTCGTTATATGAAGGAGGGGATATCCCTTGTCCGAAGTTAGAGTTGCAGAAGGCGAGAGCATCGAACAGGCGCTTAAACGCTTCAAGAAGAAAATTCAAAAAGCAGGCATTCTTTCTGAAATCAAGCGCCGCGAACGCTACGAAAAGCCGAGCGTAAAGAGAAAACGCAAAGCTGAAGCCGCACGCAAGCGCCGCTCCTGAATTGAC
>JADZFV010000370.1 GCA_020854255.1 Candidatus Melainabacteria bacterium
GGAATGGCCGGCTCCGGTTCGGTTGCTTCTTGCGCAACCATTGATCCGCTTTCCATTTGAGTGAGCGGTTCGTCAATAATGGAGAGCGGCTCATCATCGAGCCTGTCGAGAATGTCCTTCAGACTTTCTTGATTGCCCTGCTCGTCTTCGGGGCGGTGACCGCCTGTGCCGCTGGCGCTCAGCGCTTGCAATTTGGTAAAAGTGCTTGTGCTCTTTCTCTTTTGTGCTTGCAACCTGGTTGCTGTCGCGGATGCAGCAGATTTCTTCTCATCTTCGATTTCTGCAACCGGGGCTTTAGGCGGTTCGGGCTTGGCGGGCGGCTTATCATCTTCGGCATCCAGTTTGTCGAGAATGCCGCGCAATTTGGTGGACGATGTAGCAGCCTTCGTTTTGGTCTTGCCGAGCTTGATAGCGCCTTTCGATTCGGACTGTTCTTCTTTTGATTCTTCTTTTTCGTTCGGATCGAGACCGGCTGAATAAACGGAGAGAGGCTCCAATTTGAGCAATGCAACTGCTGCTCCAACGCCGAAGACGGTGCTGACTACAAGTGGAGCCAAAGGCAAAGTCAGTTTCATCGGCGGTGCAAAGGCAAAATGCTGGCCTATCAATACGCAGACTAAGTCGAGGACTAAAATGGAACCGAAAGCAATAACCGCTACAAAAAGCAATTGCTTGAGCCGGCAATTTTCAAAACATATGCGACTGAAAAGTAAGGCGGCGCCCATCTGCCCAAAAATGAGAGAGGCTATGTTGACGTCGAAGGTCAGATCTTTAAACGGCGAATGAGTTAATCCGAAAGTGAGAAGGAGGGCAAGCACGATTGCTGCGCTGAACCAAATCCAATTTCGAACGACCAGTTTGTACATTTAAAAGATCGGTCCTTGAGATCTATATGAAAAACTATGTTCAATATACCCTGCTACACAGCGTTTACGGTGCAAACTGAACAGGTTTGAAGACATGAAACAGCCCCTTGAAAGCGCCCGCTGCGTATTTATCTGTCGCTGTGTGGAGGGCTTTGTCGCTTCCGTCCGCCCACCTGACCGGCGCTGAGCTTTATTAATGCCTTTGCCACGGACACCGCTTAAAAATTCACGGTCAATAAGAATAACCAATTAATCCACAGAACTGGCGCTTGCAAACGCGGGCGAAACGAATCTCGGAAAATACACCTTGCTAGGCCAGATCTAAGAGGCAGGCAAATCCCAGGTTATAGACTGAATGACAAGGGACATCGAGATTGTTTGAGCCCGATTGGCTTCCCCGTTACTGATTAAAAGAGGTAGTGACCGCACGTGTACGGTTGCAGCCGGAAAAAGCTTGGGCGGCTAGTAATAGAGCCCGCAAACTCAAAGTACCAGGGCGGTAAAAATTGGGCAGGAAGCCCGTAATGTCAGGCGATGCATTCAAATACTCCACGCCTAACAGTCAAACCACGCCCTTAAGGGCGGGGTGCTGAAAGGAAAGCGGCAGGGGTACAAGCCCCTGCCGCATACATCTGAAAAAAACCGGTATTAATGCCGGGGTCTCCTTGCGAAGATGAGCCTACAGCCGGAATGATGCGCGTAGCCTGGATTGCAGACTCTCTCTGATTTTTGCCAGGCGCTTGTCGACCTCGTCTGCCGACAATGGCTCCTGGTCGCTCAAGAACAGTAATCGATAAGACAGACTTTTCTTTCCGTCAGCCAGCTGGAACAAGCTGACCAAATCGACCTGTTTGAGGGTACCCCCTGCCGCCGATCGGATACAAGACTCAACCGATGCATGATCGAGTCCAGAGTCTACGTCCGCCGTAAGATCGCGGGACAAGGGCTGATTAGAAGCTAGTGGAGAGAACGTCGGGGCTACCGTTAATTTCCGTATTTGATCGATATCCAGTTCGAATACGCAAGCGCGTTCTGAGAATTTCAAACTGTCTGTAAAACCTGGATGCAACTCCGCTACATATCCCAAGCGTGTGACTTGCGCTTCGGCGGCATCAGCCGAAACATTGGGATTTTTGGACCAGATGATTTCACTGGCTCGAAATGGGTGCAGGCATCCCGGCAAGCGGTTGGAATGGAAGAATTTGAGGCGCGACAGATCGACACCCGCTTGCGCAAGCAACTGCTCGACAACACCTTTGGCACGGTAGTAATCATGCGCCTCCTCCGCCACAGTTTCATACCTGGCGGTGTCGTTCGGTCCGGCTGTCGGCTTGGATTGCCAGATGCTGGCGGCCCGCCTGCCCATGAGCAAGCCCGCCACTTTTGTACGCTCTTCGACACCGGTTTCGCCGCGTTCTTGCTTTAGGTCTTTCGCGTCTTTTTTCAGGTAGACACGACCGACTTCGAAGAGAAAGACGTCTTTATTGCCATGGTCGTAGTTGTAAGCCGCGGTTTGGGCAAGTCCAGGAATCAAGCTCTGGCGCAAGACTTCGTGGTCTTCAGAGAGGGGGTTGAGAACCGCGACAAGCCGCTCTTGATTCTCAAGAGTTGCCAATCCGTGAGGGTTGTCGTCCGTCTTCTTGCTCTCGCTTCTGACCAGACTGGATATCCATGCTTCACTCAAACCTGATGCTGTAAGCGAATGTTTGATGCGTGTCAGCAATTGATCGGGAGCCTGGGGCGGAATTGTGTTTGTCGGCATTGAGCTGGGCAGCTTGTCGAACCCATAAATGCGAGCGATTTCTTCAATCACGTCTATTTCGCGTGTCACATCTTGCGATCTGAAGCTGGGCACTTTTACCGACAATTGGTCGCCTTTGGCTTCGGTGGAAAATCCCAGAGGTTCGATAAGCTTTCCGGCGGCATCTGCTGTCAGTTCAATATCCAAGAGCTTTTTCACTCTCGGCATGCGCACGGTTACGACTGTTTTCTCAACTGTTCCTTTTCCGCTTGTCGCTAATTCCAGGTACGCCGCACTACCTTTAGTGGCGCTGCAATATTGCATTATCAGACTGGAGGCTCGATCGGATGCGGCAATCACTGATTCGATGTCGACGCCGCGTTCGAATCTCAGGCTGCTGTCGCTGGAAAGTCCAAGTAAGCGGCTGCCCCGTCGAACGCGCGCTGGCGAAAATGCCGCCGCTTCCAGAGCGATGTTAGTTGTGTCGTCCGAGATTTCGGTGCCTTTTCCACCCATCACACCGGCAACACCGAGCACAGTGTCGTGACCTGCGATGACCAACATTTCGTCCGTAAGTTTTTGTTCTTTCTCGTTGATGGTGATAATCGTTTCACCTGCTTGGGCCCGACGGGTCTGGATCAGCGGACCATTCAGTTTGCCAGCGTCGTACGCATGCAAAGGCTGTCCCATCTCATGCATCACGTAATTCGTGATATCGACGATATTGTTGACTGAGCGGACGCCAATCGCTTCCAATCGGCGCACTATTTCTCTGGGTGAAGGACCGACTTTTAATCCTTGTATATAACGAATGGTGAGGAGGGGGCAGTCCTCTTCGTTTTCGATTCTGGTTGAAAGCAGATGAAACAGCTCATCTGCTTTCATCAATCTGCCATGTTTACTCAGATCAGATGCATGAATTTTCATCGGCCGACCCGACAATGCGGCCAGCTCGCGCGCCAGTCCGATAACGGAAAGACCATCGCCCCTGTTGGAACGTGAGCCTACGTTGAGTACCGAGTCAGAACTCAATTCCAAGACTTCCTTTGCGTCAGCACCAATCTTGATGCCATTGCCTTTGATTGAAATTTGCTCCAGATTTGAAAGGATCAAGATGCCGTCAACGTCATAGCCTTCCAGCCCAAGCTCTGAGGGCGAGCAGAGCATGCCGTTCGAGGTTACTCCTTTGATTTCCGACTGCTTTATAGGCAGTGGCGAGCCATCCTTTCTATTGATGACGATGGCACCGGGAAGTGCTACCGGAACAATGTGACCGACTTCAATGTTGGAGGCGCCGCAAACGATTTGAACCGGCTCTCCATCTTCCTTTAGCAAAACCTTGGTAAGGCGAATTCTGTCTGCTTTGGGGACTGGGTGAATCTCCAGGATTTTGCCGACCACAAGTGGTCCGGTGATATTGGCTCCGACCGTTTGAATGTCTTCCACCTCAAAGGCATTCATGGTCAGCTTCTCGGCCACTTCCTCAGGCGATATGCCGGACAGATCGACAAACTCACTCAACCACTCGTATGAAAGCTTCATTGCTCTAGCGCCCTTCTGTGTCTCTTAAGAATCTGAAAAATAGCTGTTTGCAAAGTCGACAATTGAATCTGCCTCAGAATTGGCTGAGAAATTTCACGTCGTTGGTGAAAAAATTTCGAATATCGGTGACGCCGTATTTCAGCATTGCCAGCCGCTCTACACCCATACCGAAGGCAAAGCCGCTCCACTCTTCCGGATCGATATCCACGGCTTTGAGAACATTGGGGTCAACCATTCCGCAACCCAAAAGTTCCAACCACCCGCGGTGACCGCAAGTACGGCAGCCATCGCCCATGCAAAACGGGCATTGGCTGTCCATCTCCGCCGACGGCTCTGTGAAAGGAAAGAAGTCGGGGCGCAAACGAGTCTTGAGCGGCTTGCCGAAAAGAAGACGGATAAACTCGTTGAGAGTCGCTTTCAATTGACCGAAAGTGACATCCTTATCTATGAGCAAACCCTCTACCTGGTGGAATAAAGGGTACTTTCTGGCATTTACTTCTTCGTTGCGATAAACGCGCCCGGGCGAAATGATTTTCAGAGGCGGCTTGCGATTTTCCATGACACGAATTTGCACCGTCGACGTCTGGCTGCGCAGCAAAACTTGCGGGCCGACATTGGTGTAGAAGGTGTCTTGCTCGTCGCGAGCCGGGTGACTGAGAGGAGTATTGAGCGCGTCAAAATTGTAATAATCTGTTTCTACTTCCGGACCTTCGGATACTTCGTACCCCAGTCCATAGAAGATATTGATGATTTCATCTGTCACCTGAGCGAGCGGATGCAGGCGCCCCTGGGCGATTGCGCGTCCGGGCAGGGTGACGTCTATGCCCTCGTCTTTCAAGCGGGCGTCCAGTTCGCTGCGATAAAGAGTGTCCTTTTGCTTGTCGAGAGCGCCCTCGACCTCTTGTTTGATCTCGTTGGCCAATTGCCCGACTCTTGGTCTGTCGGCTTTATCGACATTGGAAAGACCACGCATGATCGTGCTCAGCGAGCCTTTTTGCCCGAGATATTGAAGGCGGAGCTCTTCAAGAGCCGCTGAGGTTTTCGCCTCGCTGAAATCCTTCAGGGCTTTTCCCTTCAGTTCTCTAAGTTCATTTTCTAAGATTTCTACACTCATCGAATTCTTTGCAACCCTCTGGGAGCGCTCAGGCGCCCGCCGATTTTCCAGGTTTCTAACAGTAACAGAAGTGCAAATAAGATTCTGAACAATTGCTATCACGTCGTTGCGTTTCTACAACTTCCCGCTGGCCGTCACGCATTGCTTGCTTATTTCCCTTGCAGTTAGAAGGGTTCTGTGCGCTTCTGGCGCTTTTTTGAAACTCAGGTAATCAATTCAAATGGCGTAAAATTCAATTAGACGAGGCGCTGTAAAGAAAGCTAAATCGAGAATTTTGCCGAAATCAAAGAGACAGGCAGTGCCCAAAAAACTAAACGGAATCCCCAACCACAATCAGGTCTACCCGCTTGGCTAGAGCACGTTTCAGGAGAAAACCTGGATACACGATACCGACTACGAGAGTGTCAGTCATCGTCATTTCGCCGGAAGGAAAAATACTACTGGTCCGCCATCGTAAAGGGAATCGGCAGTACTGGGTTTTGCCGGGCGGCCGGCTGGAATATGGTGAAACCTTTGCAGAGTGCGCGGTCCGGGAGATCAAAGAAGAGACCGGGCTGGACGTGGAAGTGGTGCGCTTCCTTTTTCTGTCTGAAGCCATAGCCCCAGACCGCTCCCGGCACATTGTCAATGTTTATTTAAAGGCAAAAGAGATTGGCGGCGTCTTGAAAGTCGGCAACGAGCCTGTTCTTGCCGGTGTCGATTATATCGCTATCGACGAATTGGAGACTCTGACGCTCTTTCCGCCTGTGGCCGAGTACATACTGAAAAGTCTTTCGCACGGCGATCCTGAAGGCATCGAATATCTTGGCAATCTCTGGGTGTAGCGGCGAAGCCATTGCCTCGCCCCTGCGCAAGTCGTGTAGTAGAATATTGCCTCTATATGTCGGGGCCGACGTCTGGCCTGAAGCCTATGCGCCAAATCAGTGACATATCGATATGCGCTTTATGAGTTTTGTCTCAAATTGTCGCTTCACCGCCTGGAGGAAAAAATGGCACAACAACGTGGAATGAAGCGAGCCGCCAAAGTTCTGGTTCGCAAACAAAAGAAGAGAGTTCAAACAAAAGCAGCAAATATCCGCCGCGCCGAAAGACTGGGTGAAGTTGCCGCCAAAGAAGAAGCTAAGACTGAAGGCTAAATCTCACACAGGCAGGCCTAAAGAGTTTTGAAACCGTCCTTTAGAGGGCGGTTTTTGCTACATGTGGTGGTCGCCGAAAGAAAAGACGATGCCGTTGACGACGACCTCACTGCCTTGAGCGGCACCTTGCTGAAGCAGCTCTTCGATGACGCCCATGGCACGCAGGACGTGGAACATGTGCGACAACGACTCTGGCTCTTTCATATTGGTTACGCCGACAATTCTTTCGACTCGGTCGCCTGAGATATAGAAAACGTTCTTCTTGCGTAAGACTTGAAATGAATCTTCAGGTCTTTCGCTGGCCCTTTCATCGCTGATTACGATCGTCGGATCCACAAGCTGGTCGGGCGGTTTGGACTCTTCCAGGCGGCGGCTGGCCAGGGCCATCATCTCTCTGACGCCGATTTCAGCCTGCGCAGATATAAGATGAACGCCCAGGAGTTTATCCTCCTTTCCCTTGTATTGTTTCTTCAAGAAGTTCTCGACCCTTTGTTTTAGGGCCTCGGCTTCGTCGCCATCCATCAAATCGATCTTATTGAGTGCCACCAAGCGCGGTAGCTCCTTCAATTTGTCGCTGAACAGATCGAGTTCTTGAATGATCGTTTTCATGTCCTCTTCGAGTGTCTCGGACCGGCTGTCGACCATGTGCACCAGCAATCGAGTGCGCTCGATATGGCGCAGAAAGTCGTGACCCAAACCGATTCCCTGAGAGGCGCCTTCAACCAGACCGGGAATATCCGCCACCACAAAAGCCGTGCCTTTGGGGTCGTAGGCAACGCCCAGGTTAGGTTCCAGGGTAGTGAACGGGTAGTCGGCGATTTTTGGTCTGGCTTTGGAAATGACTGATAAAAGTGTCGATTTGCCCGCATTGGGCAAGCCAATCAGTCCAACATCGGCAAGCAATTTTAACTCCAGCTCGAGCTGCCGCTCGACTCCAGCCTCGCCGGGCTCGCAATAATAGGGCGCGCGCATGGTCGAGGAGACCATCATGGTGTTGCCTCGGCCGCCTCGCCCGCCTTGAGCTACTAGTGCCTTCTGTCCGGCAGCGACCAGATCGGCGACCACCTGCCCGTCTTTTTTATCCCTGACCAGGGTACCGACCGGCACTCTAAGGATGAGATCCTTGCCCTGTTTGCCATGCTGGTTTTTCGAGCGCCCTCGTTCTCCGGCTTCGGCTTCAAAAATCGCCTTAAAACGAAACTCAACGAGCGTAGTCAGGTCGTTTGTCGCCTCAATATAGATACTACCGCCACGCCCGCCATTGCCCCCGGCAGGCCCCCCCAGAGGCTCGTATTTCTCTCTACGCCAGGCGATGACACCGTTGCCGCCGTCGCCCGAACGCACGCTAATTTGGACATGATCTATAAATTGGCTCATAAGTTGTAAGTATCAGTGACAGATAACCATACAGAGATCTTGACCTAAGATCATGATCTATATGATTATCAGATCAAGATCTTTTAAAGTAATAGATATACTGAGATCAGTTAAAGATTGTCTTTCAGGGGCAGATTGAGAAGATAGAAGAAGATCTCGAGTCTGCGATAAATCTTATCGGGAAAGCAGAACTCTTTGGTCTTAGTGGTGAGGAGGAACATCCATTGGAAGAGCGTATCACCGTTCATGAAAAGGCTCGAGGCGAGACGATTAACGTCTACATCGGCGAATATCGCGGCACCAGATATCTGCATATCCGCGAATGGTATCTCGACAAGGATCAAGAAGAGAAGCCGACCAAAAAAGGCGTGGCACTGCCGGTGGAGAAATGTGAAGCGTTGAGAGATGCGATTTCGCAAATCGGACCATCGGACGGATCGCTCGACGAAAGAGTTACCGTGCACGAAAAAGCCCGTGGAGAGTCGATCAACGTATATGTTGGTGAATATCGCGGCACCAGATATTTGCACATTCGCGAATGGTATCTCGATAAAGATCAAGAAGAAAAGCCGACCAAGAAAGGCGTTGCCATTCCGATGGAAAAGGTAGACGCGCTTACCGACGCCATCGATCAGCTGGTGCCTTCTGAGAAGGCTGAAAAGGCAGAGAAGCCAGAGAAGAAAAAGAAATAGCTCGGCTTAAGGGAATCCCCTCAACTTGATCAAATCGCTAAGACCCCATCCAGTCTTGCACCGTTTGCAAGGGATCTGTCTTTTCCTGGCTGTATTCTCGCTGTCCGCATTTAGCGCTGCCAATAGCGCCGAGCTTTCGTTGACCTCCTCCTGCGCAAAGCAAGGGCAACCGGTAGAAGTTACTTATACGACCGAGACGGCCGAGAATTCGCCTTCTTTCATTTTTGGACGACAGACTTATAAATTGTTTCCGGCTCCTGCAGAAGCGCCAGAGGGAGAGTCCAAGCATATCTACAAAGCGATATTGTCTCCATCTTTGGAGCTCGACCCAGGCGTCTATACGCTGAAAAATGACAGTGCCTCGGTGAAATTGAAAGTTCTGGACGGCAAATTCTATACGCAATATATGTCTCTGCCTCCAGCAAAAAACAACTTCAATATGTCGCCGGGCGAAGAAGCGGCCGTTGATGGTGCCAAAGCAACCGCCTCTGCCGAGCGTTTTTGGACAGGCAATTTCGTCCGCCCTTCAAAGGCGAGAGTGTCTTCTGCATTTGGAAATCGCCGTGTCGTCAACGGCAAATTGCTCAAAGACTACTTTCATTCCGGCCTCGACTTTGCCGGCTATCAGGGATCACCGGTAGTGGCATGCGCGCCGGGCATTGTGGTCCTGGCGGCAACTGGCTTCAAGCTGCACGGAAATTGCATTGCCATCGATCATGGACAGGGCGTCGTTTCGTTTTACATTCATTTGAAAAAACTGAATGTGGTGCAAGGACAGAAGGTAAAAGCCGGAGAATTGATCGGGCAAATCGGCCAGACAGGGCGTGCAAACGGGCCGCACCTGCATTTCAGCATCTATTGCAATAAGGCGGCCAGCAATCCAAATTATTGGTTTGCAAACGCTATTAAATAGGTTGGCGAAATAAACATATACCCACGAGCGATTGACAACCCTGCTAAAACTACAAATATAAAAGAGCCGCCGGGAGGCGGCTCTTAACTGATTCACCAGTATGTCTTAGAATCCGATATTAGCCGGCTAAATGGTCGTTGCCTTGTTCCAGAAAGCGTCCTTGATTGCCTTGGAGGACGTCGATTCCGAATTGATTACCACCGAAGATGGTGCAAACAGGAACACACCTTCACCGATGCGTTGCTGGTGCCCGTCGATGGCGTGGCAGGCGCCCGAGAGGAAATCGACCACGCGCTGGGAATTTTCGTTGTCCAGCATGTGGAGGTTGAGCAATACGGATTTGCGTCCGCGCAGATGCTCAACGATATCGATCGACTCCTCAAATTGACGCGGCTCGATAACCAATACTTCACTGGCTGCTTGCGCGCTTGGGTGCGTAACAACCTGACTGCCGTAATTGCTCGAAGGCTGTCTGACTGGCGGTTTTACCGCGTCCATCGGTGCCTTGTCCAATGCCAGCTGTCCATTTGTGGCATAAACTTCGTCAGTAGTATCGAACAGATCTTCGAAATCTTCTCTGTCGTAGTTGTCTGCCGGTCCGAACCAGAAACTTTTTAGCTTTGTAACTATGCTCACTACGTCCCTCCTTACCCTCTCGCCGAAATAACTTGTTTTTCGCTTTCCTTTGCCCTTATCCAATATCCGCTTGTAGCGGGGTTCAAACTTGAAATATCGCTCTGCCCAGACGGACCATCGTCGATCCTGCTTCTACTGCTTCCAACCAGTCTGCCGACATACCCATCGAAAGTTCTTTCAGTTCGATTGAGTGTTTTTGCGCAAGCTCGTCACGCAGATTTCTCAAACCATTGAAGCAGCAGAACCATGTGTCCCGGTCTTCGATCAGAGGCGAGATGGTCATCAAACCCTCGATTTTGATGTTGCTCAGACTCAGCAATTGGGCCATCTCTTTCTTCAACGTCTCTGGAGTGTAACCAGATTTAGTATCATCAGACAATATCTTAACTTGTAAAAGCACAGCTTGCACCATATTTTTTTTTGCCGCCTCCAAAGAAATTTCAGAAGCGAGTCGAAGTGAATCTACCGAGTGGATAAGCTGGAAATATCCAACGGCTTTCTTCACCTTGTTGGTTTGCAAATGACCGATAAAATGCCAATTGCAATTGCTGGCAATACTGTCGGGCAATTTGGTGCGCCGATCGATGGCATCCTGGATCCTGTTTTCACCAAATTCGGTGACACCATTCTCGAATGCTTCTTCGATTTGTGTAAGCGAAGCGCTTTTCGCTACTGCGATGAGGGTGACTTTGTTGCCGCCCATGGCGCCTCGTATACGAGCTAGGTTGCTAGCCACACTCATGCCTTCCTGGAGAAGCAAAGCGAATTGAGCAGATCACACTCGCCAACCTCGACTATGCTGACACTCTAAAACGCCTACTATTAAGCCTCGCAACACCCTGCTTTGTCAAGTCAAACAGCGAATTTTTCTGGAAATTTTCTTCATCGTAAACGAGTGTTTTGATACCACAGGCGCACCATTTTCAAGTGAGAGCTGGAGTCGGGAAACCCTTTCAGCTAAAGGGTTTTTGGATTGCGATATAGCGATGGTATCACTGTTGTATATGCGCGCACTGGTAGTATCTCCAGTGGTGCGCATTATGGGTGGTGTCACTGGTATGTTTTGATTGCTGGTTTATTGCATTTGCATTGCTTATGTATTGCGCATTGCACCAACAATGGCGGCAGCAGCCACAGCCGCCGTCTCCGATCGCAAAATCAATTTTCCCAGGGACACAAAGGTTAGACCTGCTTTAGCTGCACTGGAAAACTCGGCTTCAGTAAAACCGCCCTCGGGACCAAAGCAAAGCGAGATGTTTTTTGCAAGACCGTGATTGGCTTTCTCCTTGGAAAGCTGCATGGTCAGATGAGGGCATTCGTTGCGCTCAGCAAATATGTAGTGCAGAGCGTCTCGGCATTCTCCGGATTGGCGCAGCCGGCAAATGTCGTGCAAGTATTCGCTCAGATTTTGTGGTGCAACCACCTTTGGTATCGTATATCTTTCTGATTGCTCGGCTGCTTCTTTGACGATTGCTTGCCAGCGCTCTTTCTTGACAATGCTCGCCTTTTCGACTTGCTGCTTGCCATCCACTGCAGAGTCGACGAATTTTTGCACCGTACGCTGCGTGACGATTGGAATGATAGTGGTGGCGCCCAATTCGGTGAGTTTTTCCAGAGCCCATTCAAAACGGCTTGGCCTGATAAGGGGCATGGCCACAGTCAATTCGCTCTGCGTGTCTCTTGAATGCGTTTCTTTCTGCTCAATGACAAGCCAGATTGCGCCTCTGTCCTGGCGCTCTATACGGCAATGAAAGAGCCCACCTTCGCCGTTAAGCAAGATTACGCGCGCGCCCGCACCCAGGCGCAATACCCTGCCTATCTGATGTACCAGGTCGGGATCGTTTATGCGGGCTGACGAGACGTTTTCGTCTATTTGCTCGGCCTGGATGAAAAACCTTGGTATTTGCATCTATTTGATATAATCACTGCCTGCTTGCATAGCATAAGCCCTATAGCCACCCTTCGGGTAGTTTTCAGGCGAAGTGCCCGCGCAAGACTTACACGGCGTCAAGGCCAACCGTAAGGATCCGGTCACATGGACTTGAAAGAATGGTTTGCGTCGCGCAAAAAGCAACGCGAAGCCGCAGAAGTCAAATTACCGCTGGCTACTGATGAATATTGCGCCTTGTGGACGCAATGTTTTCAGTGCAGAGAGCTGCTTTACACCAGCCAGTTGCGTCAAAATTTACATGTTTGTCCGAAGTGCCATTATCACTTTCGCATAGGCGCCATGCAGCGCGTCGAGCAACTGATCGACCATGGCACGTTCCACGAGCTGGATGCCAATCTAGAGTCTTCCGACCCGCTCAAATTCGTCGATACTGACTCGTATGTCAAACGGCAGGCTGAAGCCTCGCGCAAATCGGGACTGACAGAAGCCGTAATCACCGGCGCCGGTGACATCGAAGGAGAAAAGGCCTGTTTCGGTGTTATGGACTTCGGGCATTTCGGCGGCTCTATGGGATCGGTGGTCGGCGAGAAGGTGGCTCGTATCACTGAGTATGCCACCGAAAAAAAGCTTCCGCTTATCCTTGTTTCGTCGTCCGGCGGTGCGCGCATGCAGGAGGGAATTTTCTCGCTCATGCAACTGGCTAAGACGAGCTCTGCATTGAAAAGCTTTGCCGACTCGGGGCTTATGTACATTTCGATTTTGTCCGAGCCCACATATGGTGGCGTCACGGCCAGCTTCGCTATGCTCGGCGACATCATTATTGCCGAGCCAGGCGCACGTATAGGCTTTGCCGGCAGGCGAGTGATCGAGCAAACCATCCGTCAGAAATTGCCGGCTGATTTTCAAACTGCAGAATACCTGCTCAAGCACGGGCAGGTAGACATGGTTGTCGAAAGAGCCGAAATGAAAACAAAGCTAGCCTACCTGATAAGGTTTCACGCCGGCAGCAAGTCCAAGCCTCAGAGCACCCCGCCCCGACCGAAGGCCGCTACCAGATAAAGAACCAGCCCCGGGACAGCTCCCAGCCAAAAGAGGTGTATGTTGACAGACAAGAAGCCGATTCCCCTGGAATTCGAGAAGCCCCTGGAATTGTTGGCGCAGCAAATCGAAGCCCTGGAAAAGCAGGTCATCGACCATCCCGAGTTGGAAAATGACATCGACCGCCTGCAAGAGCAGTATGAGAACTTGCGCCGTTCGCTCTATTCGAATTTAAGCGCCATCGATCACCTGCACATCGCCAGACATCCTCAAAGACCTTATACAAGGGATTACTTCGACCGCTGGGACCCCAATTGGGTGGAATTGCACGGCGACCGTAAGGGCATGGACGACCCGGCTATGGTCACCGGTCTGGTCGACCTGGGCGACTTCAAGGTTTTGGCTGTCGGTACGCAGAAGGGCCGTTCGTTGCGTGACAAACAACAATGCAACTTCGGCATGCCTCAACCGGAAGGCTACAGGAAGGCACTGCGCTTGTTCAAGCATGCCGAAAAATTCGCACTGCCTGTCGTGACGCTTATCGACACGCCGGGCGCTTACCCGGGCATGGCAGCCGAAGAGCATAACCAGGCAGAAGCTATCGCCGTCAATCTATTCGAATTAGCCGGCTTGAAGGTGCCTGTGATCGCCATCGTCACCGGCGAGGGCGGCTCGGGCGGTGCCCTGGCAGTGGGCGTCGCCAATCGCATTTTGATGATGGAACATTCCGTCTATTCTGTTATTTCGCCGGAAGGCTGCGCCTCTATTCTCTGGCGCTCCGCTGAAAAGGTTCAAGACGCCGCGCGCGCAATGAAAATAACAGCCAGGGAAATACTTGCCCTTGGTGTCATCGACGAAGTGATTTGTGAGCCTCTGGGCGGCGCTCATCACGACTATGACGTGGCCGCTGCCAATGCCAAAAAGGCTGTGATCAAGCAAATGGAAAAATTGGTATTGATGTCGGGTGACGCAGTGCGCGCCGACCGCCAGAAGAAATTTAGAGAGATCGGCGCTTTCCACGAAGCGACAGCCTAGATTTCCAGGCGCATGTAATGCGCCACTTTCAGGATAACGGCAGCGTGCGCGCTTATGTGTATTCGCTTCTTCGAGAATTCACGCGTATTCGTGCACCGTAAAGGAATTACCTGGGCGGTTTTTCTTTACTGGCTCTTAGCTACTTTTTTTTTACGCTCTCCTGCTGAGACCGGCGATACTGCCTGAGCAGTTTCTTGATCTCTTTTGCATCTTGCGTCTTGGGCGGAATCTTGTTGAGCAAGGCAATTGCTTCAGAATAGCGCTCGTCTCCGGCATAACTCTTCGCCACCTTGAGATAAAGACTGTTGATCTTGTCCATCTGCGGCTTCGGCAGCTTGCCTTTCGAGTCTTTCTTGATAAAGTCGATGATCGGCAGTGCTTCCTCTTCCTTGCCGTTTTTGATCAGGTTTTCTGCATCGGCAATCGTTTGCGGTTTGCGAACCGGAGTGACTTTACTGGACATGGCACCGTTAGCATAGACGAGTGCCACCGCTACTAGTACCACGCCTACGAGCACGGGAACAGCAATCCGCATGATCTGTCCGAAGTCAATGCCGGGTGCACTTCTGTACTTCTGCGGCGCTGTCTGCCGTTGATTGGCGGCGGTAGTCTTGATTGCCTTGACGCTCAACTCGCTAAACTCGCCAGAAGTACGCTGCTGCAGTTCTTCCAGTGCGCGCGTAGCCAGGTCTTTCGTATTTGGCTTGGGAGAAATGAACTCGCGACTGTCCTTGTCGTGCTCCGCGGTTCTGCGAATGGCTTGCCCACCGAAGTCTTCGCTTGTCGCCAGAGGTCCTGGCTGCAGGACAGGCAGAGGTTGCGAGACTGCCAGATTGTTGGGTCTGTCGGTTTGTTTGGCTGCTTCAGTAATAGCCGATGCCAGATCGTCCATGTCCTGATAGCGATCGTCCGGACACTTAGAAAGGCATCTGGCCACCACTCTCTCCAGCATCTCGGGAAACTGCAGATCCGGACGCACTTTGTTGATTGGTGCAGGCGGATCGGTCAAATGCATGGCCATGACTTTGGCCAGCTCGTCGGACATGAAAGGTACGGTGCCGGTCAGTGTCTCATAGATGACGATGCCGACTGAATAGATGTCGCTTCTATGGTCGACTTTACTGGAGGTGCACTGTTCAGGGCTCATGTAAGTGGGACTGCCGCAGACGGTTCCTGTGCGCGTGATTTTGGCAACGTCGGACTCTTCCTGCACCAGTCTGGCAATACCGAAGTCCACCACTATAGGGAACATCTTTTGCCCGCTGCGCTCGACAAGAACAATGTTTTCCGGTTTGACGTCGCGGTGCACAACGCCTTGCCGATGTGCTTCTCCAAGTGCCGAACAAACTTGCGCCAGAATGGGAATGCCTTCTTCCATAGGTAAATAGCCACGATCGGCAATCATCTCGGAAAGAGGCGTGCCGCGCAGTAGATCCATGGCGATGTACGGGCGCCCCGTTTTGGGCAGCACGCCGAAATCGTAAATGGTGATGATATTGGGGTGGCTGAGCCGGCTAGATGCTTTGGCTTCCTGCCTGAAGCGCTTGATAAACTCCTCGTCGGACACCAGGTAATCGTGGAGGACCTTGATGGCTACTTCACGACCGATAAGTTCCTGGATCGCCTTGTAAACGGTACCTGCCGAGCCCTGCCCGATTACAGACTCAATGCGATATCGGCCCTCGACGACCAGACCCAGGAGCGGATCTTCGCCGACTGTGACCATCGACGAGCCATCGCGCGGGCAAATGTCTTGCCCGTCGCTAGCTGTCTGGAAATTGCAGATCAGACAAAGCTTCATGCTTAGGTCCGAAAGGGGGATGCCGGGTTTGGGGGTGCCATGGTAAAGGGGCGCGGACGCCAATTCGCTGGGCACAAGGGACACTTGCCCTTATATTACTTTTAATTACCACAGATACTCTCTCACAAACCTAATATCCCAATTCGTCTTAATATCATGACTTGTCTTTTCGGATTATCAGAAGGCGCGGATCGGACTCGCGCAATTTACTAGCAATTTATGGAAACAAAGTTGGCAAACACTATGCAACCGGCACAGCCGAATCAAACGAATTCAGAGACTCAAGAAAACAAGCCTGCAAGCGGAGGCAAAAAGAAGGACAGAGCAGCACTCGTGCTGATCTTCTTCACCGTCTTCATCGACCTGGTCGGTTTTGGTTTGATCATTCCGGTCTTGCCTACCTACGCTCAACAGCTCAATGCCAGCGAATGGGAAGTCGGCTGTTTGATTGCCTGTTATTCGGTGATGCAGTTTTTGTTTACACCCTTCTGGGGGAGGCTCTCAGACAAAGTAGGCAGGCGCCCAATCTTGCTTGTCAGTCTGGCCGCATCCGCGCTTGGTTACTTGATCTGGGGCTTTTCGCATTCTCTGGTTATGCTCTTCATCGCTCGCGCCGTGGCCGGCGCAGGCAACGCCAACATTGCCGTAGCGCAAGCATATGTGAGCGACGTCACCACACCTGAAAATCGCGCTAAAGGGATGGGACTTGTCGGGGCTGCTTTTGGATTGGGTTTTGTTTTTGGACCGGCAATCGGCGGATTTTGCGTGGGCATGGGTTTGCAAACCATCGGTTTTATCGCCTGCGCATTGAGTCTGCTTGACCTGGTTTTGACCATATTCCTGTTGCCCGAGCCGGAGGTGCGCAGCGATGCCGCAGCAGAGCGTTTTTCCAAAGACAAAAACTTCTATTTCAACACTTTGAGCGATCCGCAATTGCGCACGTCGCTCTTGATCTTCTTCATCTCAACTTTTGCGTTTGCCAATATGGAAGCGACAATTGTCATGTTGACACACAAACAATTTCACTTCACTGCCGAGCAAAACAGCTGGATGTTCACGTACATCGGATTGCTGATCGTCTTTGTGCAAGGCGGCATGATCCATCGCCTCACCAGGAAGTACGGAGAGAAAAGACTGATTGGCATAGGCTGCATCCTGGTCGCCATAGGACTGATTCTTACGCCCATCACAGGCAACCTCTGGGTTTTGGCAGTGGCGCTTTTCTTTCTGGCGGTAGGCTCCGGCTTGAACAATCCCGCCAATCAAAGCATGTTGTCAAAGCTGGCTCCGGCTGAGCAAACAGGCGGTGTGCTCGGGGTGGGCCAGTCACTTTCCACCCTGGGCAGAATTGCCGGACCGATTGTAGGCGGCTTTACATTTCAGTATCTCGGCATGTCAAGCCCGTATATCATCGGCGCGGTAGCAATGGTGGTGGCACTTGTCTTGAGCCTGAAATTGCCGGACGCCGCAGCCTGATAAGCCTGACAGCGAGCCGATCGGCGGTCTAATTCGCCAGAACGGATTTTGCGATCTCGGAAAAACCCAGGGGCTTTAAGCTTTGACATTTATTAAAACGTGTTATAGTCTTTCTAGACGTATTTGGTGTGCCTCGGATTAAAACGCAATCCGCCGAACATCAAAGGATCCGAACGGGTCGAACCAGTCGAACATGTCGGTGTGTCGCAGGGCCTCCGCATCGTGGTAACCAAATCCCGTCTCACCGGTCCTAATACGAAAAGCTTTAGAGCTGAGCTGCTGCTGGAATCGCAAGATTGACGTTTGAAACCGTAGTAATCCGAGAATTCAAAACAAAGCAGTGGGGCTCGTGGAAACCCGTTAGACAAACACGAATTTTGGCCAGATTTGCATCAAAGAAAATTTGATACCAAGATTTTTAAACCAGAGAAAAGAAGAAGATGGAAAGAGAATATAAAACAAGCCCCAGCGCGGCTAGCAAGAATTTTCAAGAAGTTCAGAAGCGCTACAAACAAGAATTGAATCGCTACCAAAAGCAGATAGAAAAGTCCAAGAGAAAAGTCGAAACAACACGCAAATAGCTTTACTTCTTGCCTTTGCAGTCGATATTTTCGTCCCGATTTCGGTATAAATATAGATTCATGAGGCAGGAAGAAAAGACACGAGATAAGAAAGCGAAAGCTTGCAACGGAAGCTCTTCGGAGGATCCCTTGACGGCTGGAAACGCGCGCCGTCTCTGGCAGAGTCCGCGCGTCGAACAAGTACTTTTGCCTTACACATTGCAATCCACGCAGGCGCATCTGCGCATGCTGGGCGACTGTGCGCTCATTGATCCTGAGATTGCCGTCGAACTTTCAGATGCGGTTGGAGAGCTCAGGGAAAAGGTCGGCAACGGCGAATCGATTCTTCATAAGACTGATGAAGACGTCCTTTCAGCTGTCGTTCGTTATCTCAACGAGAAGGTCGGATCGCATGCCGACGCCGTCAGACTTTTCTCCACTCAACGCGAGCAGCAGTCGATAGACATGCGGCTCTGGATGAGAGACACCGCCTTTGCTACCGCCGCCAGTATTGTCCAGTTGCGTCTTACGCTTCTCGATCTTGCCGAATATCACAAAGAGATTATGTTGCCGACGTATGTGCATCTGAAAAAGTCTCGCTCGATCACATTGTCCGATTTCTGGCTCACTTACGAGTTGCGCTTTGCCCGCGACTTCAAGCGGCTGGAGGAATTGGCAAAGAAATTGAAAACTTTGCCTCTCACCGAGACAGTGCAACTTTCTACCGGCAAAGTGATTGAGCGGCAGAAAATCGGGCATTATCTGGGTTTTTACACAATCATTGAAAACAATCTCGATGCTGCTACCGATCGGGATTATCTTCTTGAATTTGCGGCGTTCGCCTCGATAATGAGCGTGCACATCTCTCAACTGTCTGCAGACCTGATGACCTGGTCGACCCAGGAGTACGGCTTTGTGCGGCAGACCAGACCTTTCAATTTTTACGATCAAGAAGTTTCCCCCAAGCGCAGCCAGGAAGTGCTTGCCGTCTTGAGATCGCGCCCCGCTTCAGTTTTTGGCAGCTTGCAGGAAACCCTCTCGACCATGAAAGGCTTGTCCATAAATTACAGCCAGGATTTTGAAGAATGTGTGCCTGCGGCGATTGATATAGCCGACAACATCGATTTCCTGATCGATCTTTTGATCGCCTTCCTGCCCAATTTGGAATTTGATGTCGAAGCTCTGAAAGACGCATCCAATCCCGTTATCGTTTCCGGCGAGGCGGCAATCGAGTTTCTGGTCGCCAGGGGAGTCGATCGCAGAAAAGCCGAGAGGGCGGTAGAAGACTTAATTCAATACTGCAAGGAAAGGCACAAACAGCCATCCGACATGACCATGAATGAATGGTCTCAATTTTCGATGTCTTTCGACTCCGGCATATATGATGCGATTGCCAACTCAGAAATGGAGCAATCCACCAGCTTCGGTTATGAATGGCTGGTGCCGGACATCGTGAGCAAGACTATGAAAAGTATTCAGAGCGCGCGTTTGCTGGCTGAAGACGATAAGACCACTTTGAGCGTGCCTGACTTGCTTATCTAGGCATGCTGAAGTGAATTTCACTGTCATACAAACCTGGCACGGGCGCGATTTGCCGAAATTTGAGCGTAAGCCAAGCACTGCCTGGTAAACAAGGGCTGCCATTTACCTGTAGACTATGGGGGTTTAGACCTTTGGGAGGGCTTGCAAATGCAGGTCAGGCTTAGTTGAAGGCAATGCTTCTGGCTGCAGGCGTGGGTTCTCGCCTCGAGCCTTTGACTACCCAGGTTCCCAAACCGCTTGTGCCGGTTGCCAATGTGCCCGTGATGGAGCACCTTTTGCGCCTTTTGAAAGCGCACGGCATCACTGAAGTTTGTGCCAATCTGCACTATCTGCCCGAAAAGATCACCGATTATTTCGGCACCGGCGAGAAGTTGGGTATAAAACTCACTTTTCACTTTGAAGAAAAATTATCCGGTGACGCCGGCGGTGTCAGAGCCATGAAAGAGTACTTGAAAGACGGTACTTTCATAGTTGTTATGGGCGATTTGCTCACTGATGCTGATCTGACAGGCATAATCAAACAGCACAAAGACAAGAAAGCTCTGGCATCAATCGCCATCAAAAAGGTTGATGATGTGACGCGCTTCGGCATCGTCGTAAGAAACGAAGATGGCTTCATTACTGAGTTTCAAGAGAAGCCGAAGGTGGAAGAAGCGCTTTCCGATCTGGCATCGACAGGAATATATATTCTCGAACCGGAAGTTTTTTCACACATGCCCGAAACCGGTGAATTTGGCTTTGGCAGGCAATTATTCCCGCAGCTTGTCGCCAAAGGTTTGCCTGTTTTGGGCATCGAAATGGCGAAAGGAACTTACTGGTCGGATGTCGGCGCGATTCCTCAGTATCTGGAGTCCAATTTCGACGCGCTCGATGAAAATGTAAAACTGCATACGAACAGTCAATCTGAAAATGGCAACGCAAAAGCGGAAGAAACTGCAAGCGGGCGCTTCATCGGTGCAGGCACCAAGATTGATGAAACAGCAAGGATTGACGGAATTTTGATGACCGGGAAAAACTGTGTCGTCGCTGCCAATGCAAAACTTTCTGGACACGTAATTCTGGGCAATGATTGTATTGTTGAAGAAGGCGTATGGTTGAGCGATTGTCTCGTCTGGGGCAATTCCAGAATCGGCAAAGGCAGTCAATTGAAAAATACGGTCGTAGCCGGAAATTGCACTGTAAAACCCCATTCACAGCATGAAAAAGCCGCCCTGGTACCCGATCCTGTGGTAGGCAAGCCGCTGGCGTCAAATTGCAGCAAGTAATCTAGGCTCGACGTAATGGGTCGATTGTTTTAATAACAGCGGGCGACATGGCGTCGCTACTCCCGTACAGATCTAAAAACAATTTGCGCGAATTGAGTCTAAGCACACGCAAAAACAATTTGCGCGAATTGAGTCTAAGCACACGCAAAAACAATTTGCGCGTGCTTTTCATAGACACGCGCAAATCAAGCTTAAGATCGCAACTCTGAACAGACTGACTATGCTGCTGTTTTCTCTGTTTGAGCGGCCTTCCAAATTTCCATCCACAACCAATAATGGAAGGGATTGATATCGTTTGCGTCGGCAGGTTCATCCGGCTGCAGCAACGAGAGCCAGGTATGCGGATTTGGAAAGCGCTTCGCAAGAGAATAGCAGTCCGCCATCCAGAGAACTTGTTCTGTTGTGTCCTGAGTAACCATAGCGGCATTCCCCGTAGAAGCGATGTCAGCACAACTGGAAAAATCTCTTTTTCCGGCTGATTTCCATTTGCAGAGGTCTCAAGTTTTGCGATCGGGCTTGATGCCCCTGCAATTAAGTAATACCCACTTCTGACAACGGTAAAACCGGGTTGATTTTGTCATTACACTACAAAATTGGCGTGGGATACCACTTTCGAGTGATGGCTGAGGTCCGCTTCTAGCCTGGTGGCCAGCCCATTGCCCGCCCACCCAAAATATGAATGTGCAAATGATGAACCGTTTGTCCACCATCATCGCCGGTGTTTACCACTAGTCGAAATCCGCCCTGCAACTGCTCTTTCATTGCTATTTCGCCGGCTCTCGAAAAGAGATGTCCGACAATCGAAGTATCTCTTACTTCCAATATGTCTTTTGCATGCCTGCGTGGAACCACCAGAATATGCGTCGGCGCTTGCGCGTTGATATCTCGAAAGGCTATCAGGTGCTCGTCTTCTGCCACCAGTTTTGCAGGTATCTCTCCGGCTACTATCTTGCAAAAAATGCAATTAGGTTCTCTGTGTTCACTCACTACTCTAATATCTCCCGGTATTGCTTCATGATTGCTGGTTCTTCACGCGGGTAAATGCACCTGCCGACTGATCCGGTGTAGTCAGGTGGAATTTGTTACCACACAAAAAGGAAAAGTCCAAATCCAACATAAAATAGCAATTTAAGGACTCGGTTTATGGTAAATACGTGTAACTATTCAGGGCATAATGCCAAAACCGGCCTATGTCCGTATATAGAAATCCCTATATAAAAGCTTCGGGGCGTGCATTCATAAAGGGGAGATTACATGACCAGTGAGACCAACCTTCTGCCGCGTATGGTGCAGATGCAGAAGGCTTTGTTGTCGTCCTTGCGATTGAAAGATGTGCTGGATGCAGCGGTCTTGCAATTTGCTGAGCTGTTGGGCGGGGCCAAGGTGGCTATTTTCCTGTCCGACAATGAAAGTTTGGCGCTCAAGTTGATGGCCGCCAAAGGCTATACGGACGCTTCACTCGAGCAGATGAAGGTGCTTCCTTTCTCGGCTGAGAGCTTGCTTAAATATGTCGTGCAAAAACGCACCCCGATCGGCGTGCAAAACATCCAGCAGGCGCCTGAAATCAGCAATCAAATCATGCGCCGCGAAGGCAGCAACGGGCAGATCGCTTTGCCTCTCATCTCTGCCAACCTTCTGGTGGGTGGGGTTCTCATCGAAGTCCACAACCAGACTTTCCTCAGCTATATCGATTTTCTCAAAGACATTGCCGACATAGTCGCGCTGGCCATAGCCAATTCAATTCTATTTGGACGCAGCGAATACGAACGCGAGAGGCTGAGCACACTATACAAAACCTCTTGCGCGCTTTCAGGCAGCGTGTTGGAGGTGGGCGATGTTCTGCAAATCGCCGCAGACACCGCGCTCATCCTTGGCAACACGACAACTTGCGCGATTTTGCTTCTCGATCAAAGCAAGCAAGGGTTCCACCTGGCAGCCTTCAAAGGTCTTGACGGCAGCAGCCTCAGTGATTTTGAAATGGGCACCCAGAGCACGATTGCCGGAAACTGCCTGCGCAGCGGCAAGACCGAATACATCGGAGACGGCAACCGCGAGCCTTACGGCTTGCCACGAGCCATGGGCGGCGCACCATTTATGTCCGTGGTCGCCCTGCCGATGGTTTACGACGGTCAGGCCGTGGGCGTCCTGGAAGTCTTCTCCACCGACGTCAGAGCCTTCCACCGCGAGCAAATCGATTTGCTTGAGTCTCTGACCAGCCAGGTGGCCACTGCCATGCATGTGGCTCTCACCCATGAATCGACAGCCTCTCAATCAATTCTGGACGCCCACACAGGGCTCTACAATCGCCGTCACTTCGAAGAATCTCTTTCCAAAGAAACAGAACGTGCTGGCAGGCACAAACACGAATTTGGCTTGCTTCTCGTCGACCTTGACCACTTTGCCCAGGTCAACGACCATCTCGGGCAGGATAAAGGCGACGAAGCCATTAAGCACGTTGCCATGGTGATTAAGAATGCGCTGCGCGATATCGATATCGCCTGCCGTTACGGCGGTGAGGAATTTGCCGTCATCTTGCCGGAAACACCCAGAACCAGTGCCACAGAGGTGGCTGAGCGCCTGCGCCAGACTATCCGCAACTCTACTGCTCCCGGTGTCGGAACAATCACCGTATCAATAGGTGTCTCCACATATCCTGGTAATTCGGAAAATGCCGCCGAGCTGATCAAGTGCGCGGAGCAGTCGCTGGACATCGCCAAATTCGAAGGGCGCGATCGGGTCAAAGAAGCGGAAACAGGCAAATATATTGCCTCCGGCTCGATTTCCTGGGAAGAAATTGCCAATCAAGCCAAAATGTCAGTCGTCAATGAGCGTCAATCGCGCCTGCAAAGCCGCCTGACCGTGGCGCCGGAGTACGCTTCCTGGATGACCAAGCAGCCTGCTCTAGTCAAAAAGAAAGCTCCCAATCAAGAATAGTTTTTGAGGACCTCGGGTTTCACCTTTGTAGATACAAGGGGCAACCCCATGAGTCGCCCGGTCTAAAAACTTTGGTGACACCTGGCCCAACCCTTTGGCGACGCCATCAGTCGCCCGGTTCAAGAGTTTGCCATTGCACCATAAAAGTGGGCGAGGCATGGCCTCTCACCTTTATGACATCTAGATTTGTAATAACTGATCTGACGCTGCGTTCGGAGGTTGCGGCGCGCACCCGGCGGCTCAGCGGTTAAAACGGCTTGCCCGCAGTCCGAGCAGTAAACATTAAGAAAAGAGCAAAACCAGCGGCAGCGCTTGTGTGCGTAGTTACACTTCAAAGCAGCAAGGGTGTATGCGCTTCTCCCAAGAAGTGCGTGGCAACCCTTTGTACACACTAAGTGAGTGGTTACTCGCGATTAGGAGGATATACCATTGGCTACTGCATCTCAGTTGAAGACTCAATTGAAACCGCTGGCAGACCGCGTTGTGGTCAAGAAGCTTGAAGCTGAAGAAAAGACAGCGGGTGGAATAGTCCTGCCTGACACTGCTAAAGAAAAGCCCCAACAGGGAGAAATCCTCGCTGTTGGAGCAGGCGCTCTCGATGAAAAGGGCGGTCGTAAACCGATGGAAGTGAAAGTCGGCGACAAGGTTCTTTTCGCTAAGTACTCGGGTACCGAAGTCAAAATTGATGGCATCGAATACTTGATTCTGGCTGAGCGCGACATTCTTGCAATCATTGGCTAGACAGTTTCCGACAGTTTTAACGTCAAGCAACCCGGTCTAATTCACAGACAACTTTTCCAATCAGGAGAGGAATTCCAAACATGGCAAAGCAAATCGTATACGCGGAACAAGCTCGTCGCGCTCTGGAGCGCGGCGTTGACCAAGTCGCAAATACCGTCAAAATCACCCTCGGTCCTTCCGGCCGTAATGTGGTTCTTGAGAAGAAATTCGGATCGCCGCAAATCATTAATGACGGCGTCACGATCGCTAAAGAAATCGAACTCGAAGATCATTTGGAAAACGCAGGCGCCCAATTGGTGCGTGAAGTGTGCTCCAGAACCAACGACAATGCCGGCGATGGAACCACCACCGCTGCAGTCTTGGCTCAAGCGATGATCAAAGAAGGTCTCAAAAACGTAGCAGCCGGAGCCAACCCGATGATTCTGCGTCGCGGAATCCACAAGGCCGCAGACGCTGCCGTGGAAGAAATCAAAAAGATTTCCAAGCCGGTTGAGTCCAAGAAAGAAATAACACAGGTAGCCACCATCTCGGCCGGTAACGATGAGCCGATCGGCACCATCATCGCTGATGCCATGGACAAAGTCGGCAAAGACGGCGTTATCACCGTTGAAGAATCCAAATCCCTCACCACCGAACTGGAAGTGGTAGAAGGAATGCAATTCGACAAAGGCTATGTTTCGGCTTACTTCGTAACCGACCCGGAAAAAATGGAAGCCGTCCTCGACGAGCCCTTCATTCTCTGCGTCGATAAGAAAGTAAACTTGCTGGCCGACCTTGTTCCAGTTCTGGAAAAGGTTGCTCGCTCCGGACGTCCTTTTGTTCTGATCGCAGAAGACATCGAAGGCGAAGCGTTGGCAACTCTGGTTGTTAACCACCTGCGCAAAGTTCTTCCTTGCGTTGCTGTCAAAGCTCCCGGCTTTGGCGATCGCAGAAAAGAAATGCTCAAAGACATCGCCATCTTGACCGGCGGTCAAGTCATATCTGAAGAAGCCGGAACCAAGCTCGAAAACGTAACCGTTGAAATGCTCGGCAAGGCTCGTCAAATCAGAGTCAACAAAGACAAGACCACGATCGTCGCCGGCAACGAAAACAAGGCCGAAGTCGACAAGCGCATAAATGTCATCAAGCGCCAAATCGAAGAGTCGGATTCCGAGTTTGACAAAGAGAAGCTCCAAGAGCGTCTCGCCAAGCTCTCCGGCGGCGTAGCCGTAATCAAAGTCGGCGCCGCTACCGAAACCGAACTCAAAGACAGAAAGCTCCGCTTCGAAGATGCTCTCAATGCCACACGCGCAGCCGTTGAAGAAGGCTACGTACCTGGCGGCGGAACAACTTTGTTGAACGTAGCGAAGAAGCTTGAAAAGATGAAAGAGCAGTGTCACGGTGACGAGCTCACCGGCTTCTCGATTGTCGTCAAGTCCTTCGAAGCGCCTGTTCGCCAAATCGCCGACAACGCTGGTCTTTCCGGTGATGTTGTCGTCGACAAAGTGAAAGAGCAGAAAGAAGGCTGGGGCTTCAACGCCATGACCTTCGAATACGTCGACATGGTCAAGACCGGTATCATCGATCCGGCTAAGGTAGAGCGTTGCGCCATCCAAAATGCCGCTTCGGTCGCCGCTATGTTCCTCACCACCGAAGCTCTGGTGGTGGACGTACCGGAAGAAAAGAAGTCCATGGGCATGCCGCAAGGCGCCGGAATGGGTGACTTCTAAAATTCGGCGGTCTCAGCAGGGGCGGCGCAACGTGTCGCCCCATGCGTAAAAATTAGAAGAGGGAAAACGGAGATCTTCGGATTTCCGTTTTTCTCTTAAGATACTTACGGAGCGCCGGCACTTCCAGCCGGCACTAAAAGCCGGCTGGAAGGCGCGCTCCAAGAAAAAAGGAGCGGGTAGCTCCTTTTTTTGCCAGTACGGTGTGGCGAACTTCGCAGGCCGGCTGAGTCTACTCCAGGGCTCCACGTCAGACTACGCTTGCCTTTCCTCAAGTCTGGCACTTAAGGCTTCCAATCTGTTGTGCGTTATATCGCAGCGCGATACGGTCGGATATACGTTGGTGATTTCGCGGGTTTTGTCGATGACGGACTTGTGCACGCAACCTTCTTCCGCTGCCGTCGGGAGGCTGGGATTCTTAATGGCTTTCAGTCTAGTTGATGACTGTTTGGCGTCTTTGATGCGTTGATTCTCTCTTTCGAAATCGCCAAATATGTTCATCACGCCACTGAACCAAACTCTGAAGACTTCCATCGCTCAATCCTCGCCCCCTGTGAATTAGCTTGCTACCATCGTCGGGCAGGCACGTGAAAGTTGTGTGAAAACATGCGCAGGCGCGATTGCGGTGCGGTGTGGGGGGCAAAGGCGCGGTAATTTGGGCATAAAGTAGGAACGCCGCTTAGAGGTTCCGAATTCATGTCGTATGCCCAAGCGTCGGATTTTCGGAAAGTTTGTCCGCAATGCAACAAGACTTTCCAGGATCAAGATGCACTGGATATTTTGACCGAGTGCCCGGTAGACGGCGCCACTCTGGTATTCGATACGATCGATCCGATTGTCGGCACGCGGCTGGCCGATCGCTATCAAATTGAGGAGATGATCGGCAGGGGGTCCACGAGCACGGTTTATCATGCCTTCGACTTGAAAGCAGAACCCGGTCAATACGGCAAATCCGGCGCAGCCTATAATTCATCTGCTACGCACGCCAATTCGGTTGCCATCAAAGTGCTGCACCCGCACCTTTCCAGCGACGCGGCGGTGGTCAAACGCCTCAGCCAGGAAGCAAAATCGCTCAAAGACTTCAGCCACAAGAATGTCGTAAATATCGTCACTCTGGGTGTGACCAGGCAAGGACAGCCATTTCTCGTCATGGAGCTGGTGGAAGGGCAGAGCCTGCTTGATTATCTTCGCCAAAATGGAGCCTTGAGCAATCAACTTTGTCTGTCCATTTTCGATCAAATACTCGATGCTATTGGCACTGCGCACAATCGCGGCATCCTGCACCGCGATCTTAAGCCCGGCAATATAATGCTCACGCCCGACGACGACGGTGGTTTTTGCGTCAAATTGCTCGATTTCGGCATCGCTAAAATCGTTCCGCTGCAAGGCGAGACATTCTTCCGTCTCACCCAGACCGGTGAAATGATGGGCAGTCTTCTATATATGAGTCCCGAGCAGTGCCTGGAGCAAGACTGGGATCAACGCGGCGACATCTATTCACTCGGCTGTGTTTTATATGAGGCGCTTACTGCACGCGCGCCACTGATCGGGCGCACAGCATTCGAGACCATGAATAAACATCTGACCGAAATGCCGCCGCCACTGTCTGTGGTTCGCCCGGATATTGAATTTGCACGCGGCATCGAACAAGTCGTTATGAAAATGCTGGAAAAAGATCCGCTCGCGCGTTATCAAACTGCAGCAGAGGTGCGCGCGCACTTGAGATTGGTGGCCGAGGGTAAGGGAGCGGCACTGGAATCTCCCGGCAATCGCAAGTCAAAATTCTCCGCCTTTAAAATCAGAGCGCTTACAAAGGACTCTGCTGAAGCAAATAGCACAGCAATCGCAGCTGAATCCAGTGCCCGCGGGGACATGCTCGCGGCACAAATGAAAGACAATTCGCGCCAGCGCATGTTTGAAGTCGGCATTTTTCTCGTGCTCATGGTCATCTGGGCGATTCCCTTGCTGTTTGCCTTTTCATCCACGCCCAATGCTTTGATCGCAGCTTGCCTGTTTGGCGTCCTGTTGCCGTTTCTCGCGGCCGTTTCCGCCATAGTGGTTGTAAGGCTGTCGCGCATCAGCGGAGTAAGCAAGCTGCAGCCACCTTTGTTTTTGAGCCCCAAGAGCATCAATTTGCGCCGGCTGATATCGCGCGGAGAGCCTGGCTCAATGAACCTTGGCGTAGAGGCAAAGTTTTTGACGAAGGGCTTATTTTTTGGAAACGCGGCGCGCAAGAGCATTGAGACGTATCAACGCGCTCAGTCTATGCCTTTCCTTCTTCTGGGCAAACAATATTGCGGAAAAACCAGACTGTTGGCGACACTTGTAACCGGCGATCTTGAGGATGCCAGAAAACTGCAAGTGGTGCTCAGTCCCGATGGCAAACTCGCCGATCTCGTTATTTGCTGGATCGCCTCACACCCCCAGGGGGAGACAATTGCCAGGCGCGTCCTATTCATTGACATGTCCAGCGAAAAAAATGAGAGTCATACCGCCAGCGGTAACGGTGATTCGGCATTGAAATACATATCGGAACACATGAACACTTTCATGTCAGCCAAAGACCCCGGACACGGTTATGGATCCTCGTCGATGCGAGAGGAAGCACGTGCATTAATCAGGGAGTGCATAAACAAGCGCAAAGCACTGATCGTGAAAGGCTCGAACGAACAGGAATGCCCCCAGTTTTTCAGATTGGTTATAAACGAAATTCTCAAAGAATCGCGCCCGTCCGCACGTTTGTCCGATGCTGAAAATAATCCTGTCGTCTACATTGATGATGCTGATGTCTGCGGTGTTTTCGATAATTGTGCGCATGCATTTGCTGCTCCATCTGAAACTGGGGTTGAATTTATAGTGGCGACAGACAAAATCGCCAGACTTGCAAGAAGCGAGCCAGTCAATATGGTCTCCAGATTCGGTGGACTGGCGGTTTTTTCAGTGTTGGAAAGTGATGCGCTCGAGCTGACACCATTTTATGATGCACAATTGAACAAGCAAAAAACTCATGGCAATTTAGAAAGCGTGGAGCGTGACTTTAAGTTCTCTGGGGATGAAGTACCCACTAAATTGTCTCTGGATTTTTCCGTGAAGACTCTGTCAAATCAACCGCAGCGTAGTTTTTTCTACATTTCAAAAACCTCAAACGACAGGCCTGTCCGGTTGCTTGCGCCTTTCTTCCCAGAGATCCGTATAACAGAGGTAGAATGGTCGATTGTTGAGTCAATGCGGACCGGCTGGAAGTTACATTGGTGAAGAAAGCAAATTTGCA
>JADZFV010000371.1 GCA_020854255.1 Candidatus Melainabacteria bacterium
CTGCCCTTCAATTTGAACATGCCGCCCAGCGCCTGGTATTTTGGTGTCTGGATAGGGATTGCAGCCGGACTGGCGAATATTGCATTTCTCTATGCGATAAACACAGTAGGTGCCACCAGAATTTCAGTAATTACGATGCTTCAGCGACCCCTCTTGATTGTAGCTGCCGCGTTGTTGTTGAAAGAACCGGTGACCATACCGCAGATGGCAGGCATCGTGCTGGTCATTGCCGGAACCCAAATGGCCCGGGTTACGCGCTTGCAGAAAGCCGAACCTCAACTTTAGAAACGCTACCAGTCAATACGGTCAAACTCCGGCATTAATGCCGGGGTCTCCTTGTAGCTAACTGTCTTGCCTGGCAAATTGCGCTTCGATCAGTCGTTTGTAAACGCCTTCTTGGTCTATCAAACTCTGGTGTGAGCCGGATTCGACAATGTTTCCTTCCTGCAAGACTAAAATGCGATCGGCATGGCGAACAGTGGAAAGTCTGTGGGCGATTACAATTACCGTTCTTCCTTTCATCAAGTTATTGAGCGCTTCCTGCACCATTTTTTCCGATTCGTTGTCGAGCGAGCTGGTCGCTTCATCAAGAATAAGTACGGGCGCATTTTTCAAAAAGGCACGGGCGATGGCCAGGCGCTGTTGCTGTCCGCCCGACAGGCGCACACCGCGCTCTCCTATCTCAGTGGCGTAACCATCTCTCAGTTCCGAAATGAAATCGTGAGCGTATGCGGCGCGGGCGGCTTCTTCTATCTCTTCTTTAGTGGCATGCAGGCGACCGAGGCGAATGTTTTCCTCAATTGTCGTATTGAAGAGAAAATTGTCTTGAGTAACAACTGCAATTCGAGAACGCAGAGATTCAAGTTGATATTGATCGACCTTAATACCATCGATGGTTATGGCACCAGATGTAACATCATAAAATCTGGGCACCAGATTGACCAGGGTCGATTTACCCGAGCCGGAAAGACCAACCAGAGCGATCAATTGACCGGCCGGAATTTCAAAACTGATATCGCGCAAAACTGGTTGATTCGTGCCCGGATACTGGAAGCAGACATTTTCGAATTTGATGGTATGCGGCAGGCCCTGCAACTCGATGGCATTGGGCGCCTCGGTCAGGTCCGGCTCGTAGTCGAGCACTTCGAATATACGTGCAGCTGCTGCTAAGGCTGGCTGGATTACGCCGTTGATGCGCCCGATATTCTTTATCGGCGAGTAGAGAAGAAGCAAAGCAATAATGAATGACGTGAGAGATCCCACGGTCATATGCTTGTGAACAACCTGATACCCGGCTATCCACATCACCGCTGCTATCCCGGCTGCTCCGATGAAGGCCAAAATTGGCGACAGAAGCGCTTCCTGACGGGCAGCCTTAACTGTGTTGTGAAAAAAACTTTGATTGGTGCCATGGAATTTTTCAGTCTGGAACTTTTCCAGATTGAACGATTGAACGATTTTGGCGCCTTGAATGGACTCGGACAAAACCGAAACCAGATCGCCAATTGCTTCCTGGCTTCTTCTTGATGATTTGCGAATTTTACGCCCGAGAATTCCCACCGGCAGGACTATGCAAGAGAGTATACTGAGAGCGACGATAGCCAGCCACCAGCTCTGCAAAATCACCACGACAGCCAGTGACAAAAGAGTGATCATGCGGCTGATCATTGATTGAAAAGTTTGCGAAATGGCGTTTTCCACGACTGCCACGTCATTTATCATGCGACCGATCAAGACGCCGGATGATTGCCCTTGAAAGTAAAGCAACGGCTGTTTTTCCAGATGGCTGAACAGCTCATTGCGCAGATCTCTGATGGCGGCAGCGCCGACAAAGCGGATGCAATAAGATTCGAGAAAACGGAAAACACCCTGCGATGTGGCGATAACAAGGACAGCAAGGGGAACCCAATAAATCAGATTTTCATGCCCTTCGACAAGGATTTTTTGCAAGCCCTGCCCGGCCAGCCAGGCAATCGCTCCGTCCATAGCGCCCGAGGGCACGGCAGCTATCAGTCCCATTACGAACATAAACCAGTACGGTTTGATGTATCTGATCATGCGCATGTAAATTTGCGCCTGGGTCGGATCTTTTAATGCAGCCACTGTTGATTTCAGTGATCTTTGCTGGATGGCGATTCGCGGCTGAGAGGTTATGCCCTGCGCGGCAAGCAGCGAGCAATCGGAGGAGCGCCTGTTGCTCTCAACTGCTTGAGAGTCAACTTCGCTCGGCTCAAGTTGACCTTTTACGCTGTCCGGCACCCGATAATCTCCAAAATTTCCAGAGCCGCGTTCTTGGCAAAATCGCCCTGACCGAGCTGGTCGCGCAATGCTCTCAACTCTCTGGCCATCTCCTGCCTGAGTGAAGGCACATCAATCAAGTCCAGTGTATATTCTACGAGTTTCTCCGCCCGGCAATCCAGTTGAATTAGTTCAGGCACGAGCTCGCGTCCTGCCAATAGATTAGGCCAGCCCACTCTTTTGACTGTTTTGAAACAGAGGACAAGAAGAAAACTGAGCCAGTCGCCGCGGTAGAAAATAATCATCGGAGCGCAGCACAGTGTCGTTTCGAGGGTTGTGGTGCCGGACTTGGCCCAGACCAGATCGGCAATACTGAGCAATCTGTAATTCTCTTCAGAAGAGACCAGGAGCAAACCCTTATCCGGACCAGCTTCGAGTTTTTGCTTATGCATCTGCTGGCCGATCAAAGCGGCAGTATGCTCGCTTGATTGTGACAGAACGAACTGTATATCCGGTCTCACCCTCTGCATCCATTTAACTGCGTGAGCAACTACCGGCATATGGTCTTTGATTTCCTGCTTGCGGCTGCCGGGAAATATCGCCACCAGAGGCTTTTCAGGATTCAACCCCAGCTCGCCCATGACTTCCTCTCGAGAATATTTCAGGTCCCAGACGTCCGGCTTTGCCATCAAGGGATGCCCGACAAAGCGCGCAGGAATGCCCTTGCGCTCGTAAATCGCTTGCTCGAAAGGAAAAATTACCAACATTTTAGATACGTTGCGCGCTAATTCATTCAAACGCCAGGGGCGTGAACCCCACACCTGAGGCGAAATGAAATAGACAATTGGCAGTGACTTATAGCGATTGCGCACGGCCGAAGAAAAAGCAATGTTGAAACCGCCAAAATCTACCAGCAGGGCGCATCTTGGCTTTCTCTCTTCGATCGCTTCAAGGAGTTCTTTTTTGATGCGGAGGAAGCGGGGCACTTTGCGAATCAGCCTGACGACACCGACTTCAGCAAAGTCCTGGCAGTTGTACATCAGTTCTACACCGGCCTTCGCCATCTCCGGTCCGCCGATGCCGAACACCTTCAAGTGCGGCTGCAATTCCTTCAAATGCCGCACCAGTTTGGCTACATGCTTATCGGCAGAGATATCGCCGACGCAGACGAAAATGCAATCTTTTGCGCCTTCTTCCTTGGCGGTTGACGATGCATCGACTGAGGCAGTCACTGAACTGTTCCGCAAGTGAGGGCAACGGAGCCTGACGCCAGCTTAATATGCCTCACATGGCTCAATCCTGCCTTTCTGAAAAGCTCGCTTATGCCCTCAGGGTCAGGATAATTGCGCTTGGACTCAGGCAAATAAGTATAGGCTTTGCGGTCTTTTTGCAGGACCTGACCGATGATCGGCACTATTTGGCTGAAGTAAAATCCGAAAAGGGTTGGAAACAATAAACCTTCGGGTTTTCCCAGGTCCAGATTGAGGACTTTACCGCCCGGGCGAACCACTCTGGCCATTTCATCAATGCCCTTCTGGTAATCGCTCAAGTTGCGCAGCCCAAAACTGACAATGGCACCATCAAAAGAGTCATCGCGGAAAGGCAGAGCCAGCGCATCGCCTTTAAACCAATCTAATTGAACGGCGGCTTTGCCCTGATTGCGGTGTTTGGCTTCACGGCTCCTGGCCACATCGAGCATATTGCCTGAAAAGTCGAGCCCTGTTACCTTACCGCTTGTAAGCCTCCTGGCAATCAGCATGGCCAGGTCGCCTGTTCCACAGCATACATCGAGATAATTACCGCTTTGGCCTCTCAAAAGTTCGTTTAGCGCCTGCATCTTCCAGAGGCGATGCATGCCCAAGGAAATACAATCATTAGCCAGGTCGTAACCTCTGGCTATGCGGTCGAATTGGCTCAATACATATTGAGCCTTTTCTTCTTGGGCAGGAAGCCGAAAAGGCATGCTTACTTGACTATACCGAAGCCGGAGAGAACGCAAAGAATCAGGAAGATAGCGAAGACGCCCCAGGTAATCTTATCGAGACCGGCTTCGGCGCCGCGACGACCGGTGAACATCGTGGCCGTGCCGCCGATACCACCCATGCCTTCGCCTTTGGGCGCGTGCAGAAGGACCATTAGAATCATGATCAGCCCAAGCACTGCTTGTGCAACTAGAAGCACTGTGTAAGCGACACTCATTGAAATTCTCCACGCCGTAAATATGTTTGCCATCCGGGTTTACTGGCCCAAGGCTGAAAAGCAAGGCGGGCCCGGGTGGACGCGATAGCGATTATAACATCAGCCTGCCGCCATTTGCCTTCAGGCAAACATACCTTTACTTTTAACCGCTCCACGGCCTGTGCAAATGCTTGCTCGTGTCGCCGGTCAGACCAGGCAATTGGTATTACGGATGATACCAGTGTCGTGAGCACAGTTGTTTTTTTGCTGGAAAATTTCTCTTTGACCGGCTGTGATTGCAAAACTGTTTTTCAATCCCGCCCAACAATCCCCCGAAAAGGGTAAAACCGGTCGCTCAATTTTTGGTATTACTATAGAAAGGCGCGTCTATAAAAACTTCGGGGCGAAATGTCGGGTAACGGATCGCATTTTCGAGCATTTGTTGTCGGCGGAAGCGAGAACGACAGGATTTCTCTGCAAAAGGCTTTCGACAGTGAAAAAGCGGATTCTTACATGGCTCCTGTCGAACAGGTCTGGACGGATTCTTTAAGTGATTATCGCGTTGCGAATTGCCAGGTGCTCTTTGTCGGGCGCGAAATAACGGGCAGCGACCCCGAGCCGGTCCTTAGAGATATGTTGAATGTCATTCCGGGTGCGCCCTTAATAATTTTCGGCGGACCCGAGGATGAGGAATACAGGCGCCGGCTGATCGGCTTCGGCGCCGTCGATTGCCTGGCTTCCGGGAGACTGCGTCCTGAATTTGTCGTGCGGGCTTCATTGAGAGCCTGCGAAAAATCCAAAGCAGCGGCAAAACCGGATTTAGACTTCCCTGCCCTTATCAAAGACACCTTGTTGAATCTGAGCATGGATGGTGTTTTTGCTTACGACATGAACTTTCGCATCGCCCTCTGGAATCCGCGCATGGAATGCCTGTTTTCTATCTCAAGCAAAGACGCCATCGGTAAGAGTGCTGTGGAGGTTTTGCCATTTCTTGAAGATATAGAAGAAGACGAATTGTTTGTAGCCGTGAGACAGGGACGTGCAGTCAAGCCTATGGAAAGGCCATTTGTTTATCCACAAAGCGGCAAGAAAGGGCTCTTTCAATCAAGCTATGCGCCTATGAGGGATGAAGACGGTCAGATTGTCGGTGTTTTATGTCTGTTCAGGGAAACAACTCGGCAAGGCGAGCAAACGCTTCCTGTCATGCAGGCGGAAACCGCATTTCAAAAGCTGACTGAAGGTCCTTATGCCGGTATCTCCGGGCCAATGTCAGTAGCCACGTCCAAAGCCGAGATTGTTGCTTTCAACCAATCGCGAACTATTGAAAATGCGCCAATAGGCATCTGGAAGTTGGATACCAAATTCCTGGTCACCAAAGTCAATCCTACTGTTTGCAAACAGCTGGGCAAGCCGGAGTCCGAACTGGTCGGCAGGTCGTTTTTTGCGCTAGTGCCCAGTTTTAAGGAAGGGATTCTCGAGCCGGTTTTGCAAAAAGGCGAGCGCATACACCTGGAAAATCACTTTGCCGAAGCGGGCGGAGCGAATCACAGCAACCCGGTCGTCTGGGATGTAGCCGCCTGGCCGCTCAAGGGAGATCAGGATGAAATCGTCGGAGTGTGCCTGAGCACAATGGAAGTGACCGAGAGACGCAAATTAATTCAGCAAAAAGAAGATTTTGTCGCCACCTTAGTGCACGACTTGAAGACACCTTTGCTGGGCGCCGAAAAAACGCTCGAATCGATGATCAGCGGGCTGGTAGGCGATCTCGATCCCGGTCAGAGCGAAGTTCTGGGCATGCTCAAGCGCAGCAATCAGCAGCTTTTGTCGATGGTTCAAAATCTGATCGAGTTTTACCACTATGACAATAATACGGCTGAAACAGCGCTTGAAGAAGTCGACGTGGCTGAACTGTTGATGATCTGCGTCGATGAGTTGTTTGCACTTGCCCAACAAAAAGAGATCAAATTGTCGGCCAAGTTTCCGGACGGATTGCCGACCGTGAATGCCAACCAGCTCGGATTAAAGCGGGTTTTTATCAACCTTATCGACAATGCCATCAAATTTTCACAAAAGGGCGCCCATGTTGAAGTGAATGCCAAGAAAAAACGCGATCACATAGAGGTGCGTGTAAGAGATACCGGATTGGGAATTGAGGAAAGGGAGAAAGAGAAGCTTTTCCAGCGATTCTTCCGGGGCGAAAGAGGCAAGCGGTTTGCAGTCGGCACCGGTCTTGGTTTATACCTCTGCAAGAAAATCATTTCCGAACATCAGGGCACCATCGACGTGGTAAGCAAAGAAGGACAGGGGTCGACATTTATCGTCAAGTTGCCATACCGTAGGTGAGAATCTATTGAGCGGACGCCTCAATCAATACAGGTCAGGCTCAGCCCGAACAAACCTGCGGATGCGCCGGAAATGTAAGAAGCAATAGTGGTCAAACCCCGGCATTAATGCCGGTGTCTCCTTGTGAAGATGAAAAAAGAGACTGCCAGGGCCGGGCAAGCGAATTCCAAGATTGGCGTAAGTGCGATCAAATATTTGAACAATGCTGCAAGCGCACCGCATACGATGCCGAGGAGAATCAAATAAGGCTGGCTCACGCCGAAGGCGGAGGCTCTTTTCGATCGAGAAATTTCTGCAAAATAATAGCCGCTGACTGCATATCAACCAGAGCCTTGTTCTTTCCTGTTTTCACCCCTTGAATGGTCAAGGTGCGAATTGCCGAAATTGTGGTCAAACGTTCGTCTTCATAAACAATCGGCAAGCCGGTTTTCTGAGCAAGCTTGCGACCGAATGATCTGACCTTCTCAGCCTGTGGACCTACTGAACCACCCATGTTTTGAGGAAAACCAAGCACTATCTCTACGGCACCATGCCTTTCTGCGATTTGCTTTACCGCCTCAAGATCTTTAGCCATGTTGACGCGCTCGATGGCCTCGATTCCAGCTGCCGTGATGCCGAGCGGATCGGAAATCGCCACTCCAATTCTGGCATCACCAATGTCAAGACCGATAATTCGTGGTTTTGCGCTCATTGTCACCATATTACTTGACCAGAGGCGGAGGCAGAATGAAGATGCGTCTAACCAGCGATTACGACGTGACGAAGTCCATAGTCAGGTAGAATATGCCGTCATGAAAGTCTATCTGATGAGACATGCAACAGCAGTAGAGCGTCTCGGAGGCGCCATACTAAACGATTCTCAACGCCCGCTCACCGACGACGGGCGTGCAGAAACAAGGATGATGGCTAATGCCCTCAGAAGGCTGAATGCCAAGCCATCCATAGTTGTAAGCAGCCCGCTCACTCGCGCTCGCCAGACTGCAGAGATTATTCTGGAAGTGCTTGGACCTGCAGGCGACCTGAAGATTGTAGATGGTCTGGCACCGGGCGGCACATCCAGTGAAGTCTTCAAAAGTCTGAAAAAACTGCCGCCATTTGAAGACCTGTTCATGGTCGGTCACGAACCTGACATCGGCAGGCTTGCCGCCGATTTGATGCTGGCCGGTCCGGAAGTCATTATTCCTTTCAAAAAGGCTGCCGTAATTAGAGTGGACGTGCAAGATTTGCCGCCGTCCTGGCCCGGCACTCTAAAATGGTTCCTGACGCCGAAAGTCGCCAATCTGATTGGTGCGAAATAGGTGAATTGAAATTTCAACCGATACCGGTTGAAATCACAGGCTCAATTGCGCAGGAATTCTATTCGTAGCGTTTTCCCTTGAATTCTATATAACCGCCTGCATGGATGGGGTTGTCGCTATGGTGAGTCCAGTGGATCAACCCTCCCTTTTCGTTCCATATGAATTCTCCCTTGACGGTAACGACGTCACCTGCCTGGATTGGCACGTATGGTGCCATTCTGGTGTTGTGTGCCACCAGGATTGTCGAGCCATTGGAGAGTTCAAGCAAGAACTTCTCGTGAGGCAATCCTCGATCGTCATACCTGAGCATTTTCTTGACCGGTGCAGTCACCGTCAGGGGTACTTTTACGAGCTGCAATTGTTGCGCTCGAATGGCCTCTAAGTCACCGGATTTTGAAGGCGATTGCTTGCCAGCCTGGTCATTTGACGGTACTTCCTGGCCTGGAGTTTGGGCATTGGCACACCCGGAAATAACTATGCAGCAGGCAATTAGGGCGATCAGTCCGAGAAGTGAGGCGCGCAATTTCATTAGAAACGCGCTAGAACTGGAAATTTCCTTCAATCTGTATACACCTCATGTACGTTCAAAATTAACTGTATATTGCCTGGTTAGCGGATATATGCCGGTTTGCGATAGCGCCCTGGAAGCGTGAAAGCTTGGTCCTGTGGTATATAGTGAGCAGCACAGATTATAGGTTCAGCCTAAAACCCAGTGTAATTGCTGTTTCTCAATATGGAACTAATTAGCCTTTCAAGAGTCGCAAATAATTACTTAGAGCAAGCGTAGGAAAACAAAATGTTGTCCTCCATTTATCTGACAGGCGGAACAATCGAGCACAGCGAGCTGGTGAGCCAAGGTGCTGAGTTCGATTGGCGTTCTATCGCCATGAACAAGTTGCGTAAGTACGGGCTGAAAGTAGTCAATCCACTTGAATTTGCTTTTTCTGAGATGGCGGCTCTTGAGCAGCTGGAAGGCATTGAGCTAATCAACGATACAACCGAACTCAAAGTTAAAAGGGCGCTCGATTTAATCGACCAGTGCGACGCGCTTCTAGCTAATCTACATCGCCCTAGTTACGCAGCGGCCATGGAAATTTTCTATGCCCACCGCACAGGAAAAATGGTGACTGTAGTCGGCAATTCTCCTTTTAGTCCGTGGGTTCTATCGCATTCCCAGGCGCGTTTTGGAGATATCGACCTGGCAATCAACTATCTATTGGAAGAACAGCCGCACGCTTCGCCTTTGCTCTGGGCTCTCAATTATGAAAGCAATATCGCCGAGCGCTACGAACAATTTCCCAGTGCCGGAGAGCCGGACTATCAGTTCGTGGGCGGGGAAATGCCTGTGCTTGTCCTGGCTCCACATGCCACCGCCTACTGGAGAGAAGGTGAATTTCAAGAACCGGAAACTTTCACTGGCAGTCTTGCCACTCTATTGCACCGTACAAGCGGCTGCCACGCTCTAACTACCAATTATTGTTGCGTCGCCGATCCCTGTTATTACCTCGAAACGCCTTTTATAAGAGCCCTCGCTGATATCGTCAAGACCGGAAAAGTTGGTCTTGTCGTAATGCTTGTCGGCGCATCCTGGCATCAAGCGCCCGGTTTGCAGCTTTTTGCCGCCGGTCCAAATAAAGCTTTGAGCGATGACTACATGAATCGTCTGCGATTGTCGCTCTCGGCGCTGGAGCCAGTTGCTGCAGATTCTTTCGACCATCTGCACAGACCGATTGTCGACTTCATCTCTGAAGAATTGGCCGTTCCGCTTGTGGTTGTGAAAATGCACAAGCGTTATCGCATGCCCCGTTTGCAACCTGAAGGCTTCAGACGTGTGGCAGAATTGCTTGGCGAATTCATCGGTGAAGCCGGAATTGAGCTGATGAGAGACCGGAGTTAAGAAGATACAAGGGAGTCATAGCTAGCTAATGTCAGATGAAGTAGTTGTTTTTGTCACATGCCCGGCACTGGCATCGCAAGACATGGCAGAACAACTAGTCTCAAGCAGCCTGGCTGCTTGCGTCAATATTATTCCATCAATCAAATCAGTGTATAAATGGGAAGAAAGGCTGACGATAGATGACAATGAGGCTCTCCTTATCATCAAGTCGAACCTGTCGCGCTGGGCGGATTTGGAATCCAGGATACGGGCGATTCATTCGTATGATGTGCCGGAGATAATTTGTGTTCCAATAGTGGAGGGACACAAGCCTTATCTGAATTGGCTCAATCAGTCAGTGGCACTACAGGCTCACGGTGAAAGGCAAAAACCTTGACTTACAAAACGATTGTTGATGTCTTCTGGCAACGTGTGGCAACAATGTCCGAGCGCCCGGCCATCCTGCACAAAGTAGATGGCAAGTTTCGCCCGGTAATCTGGCGTGAACATGGAAGAACCGTCGAATTAACTGCAGGTGGACTGCTCAGTCTGGACGTAATGCCTGGTGAAAAGCTGGCGATCATGTCGCAAAGCCGTCCTCACTGGACCTGGGCCGATCTGGCATCACTTTCTCTCGGCGCAGTCACAGTGCCGATTTACCCAACTCTTGCGGCACCGGAGGCGCAATTTCTGATCCGGCACAGCGATGCAGTAGGCATCTTTTGTGAAAACGAAAGCCAGCTTCGAAAGATTCAGGAAGCCCGAGACTTGCCTAAAACTCTACGCTTTGTTGTCCTATTTGAAGGCGAGCCGCAGACAACAGATCCCCGTTTCAGAACGCTCAGCTGGAATCATCTCCTGGAGCATGGAGAAATTCAACTCGGCAAAGATTCTCAAGCTTTGCCCGAACGAATCAAGAATCTCAAATCCAACGATTTAGCCACCATAGTTTATACATCGGGCACGACCGGTATCCCGAAAGGCGCGATGCTAATTCATTCCAACATAATGGCCGTGTGCGAAGCAATGCATGTGCTGGTCGGACTTAATGAGAACGACCTGGCTCTTTCGTTCCTGCCTCTTTCACATGTGTATGAAAGGGTTGGAGGCCAGTTCATTTCCATTTACGAGGGGCTTGTAGTTGCTTTTGCCGAAAGCATCGAGCAAGTTCCGAAAAACATGGTTGAAGTGCGCCCCACTGTTCTCAACGGAGTGCCGCGCTTCTATGAGAAAGCATATCAGCGCATTCAAGTCGAGATTCGCAAATTGCCAAAGCCGCAGCAATACTTGATACGCTGGGCAATGGCTCTGGGAAAACGGGCATTGCGCCATAAAAAGTCTGCGCAGGTCAAAAACGAAGACCATATCGTCAACCAGATTCTCAAAGCAGAATTACGAGTTGCCGACCGCCTGGTTTTCTCTAGAATCAGGCGCAGATTCGGCGGCCGGCTTAGAGTGATGGTTTCAGGCGCAGCGCCGCTTTCTGCCAATGTGCAAGAGTTTTTCGAAATCATCGGTCTGAATATTGTTGAAGGTTACGGGTTGACAGAAACCAGTGCGCCTGTGGCCTGCAACGTCCCTGAAGACAACCACCCAGGCACTGTCGGCAAGCCTGTGCCGGGAGTGGAAGTGAAAATAGCTGACGATGGAGAGATCATTGTCAAAGGACCATCCATTTTTGCCGGTTACTACAAAAACGAAGAAGCCACAAAAGCGGCCCTTTCCGATGGTTGGTTCTCGACAGGGGACATTGGAGAGATAGACGCGTCCGGACGACTGAGAATAAAGGACCGCAAAAAGGACATCATCATTACGTCTAATGGCAAGCATGTTGCTCCTCAGTACATTGAGAATCTTTTCAAAGGCGAGAGCCTGATCAGCCATATTCTTGTCTACGGCGACCGGCGCAAGTTCGTATCGGCACTGATTACTCTCAACCGAGATGGACTGCGCTCATTTGCCGAAACAAACGGCTTGCCGGTTGGCGATCTGGACAAGTTGATCCAGCATCCTAAGGTGAGAGACGAAGTCGAAGCGGTGGTGAAACGCAAGAACGAGCCTCTGGCCAATTTCGAGCGGATCAAGAAATTCGTCATCCTGGAGCACGACTTTACAGTCGAAAACGATGAACTGACGCCGACTTTCAAAGTAAAACGCAAAGTAATAACCGAGAAATACCAGGCCTTGCTTGATTCTTGTTATGAATCGGACGATTTAGAAGTTGGCGGAGGGGTGCCAGAAACCTCAATGTAGTGGTCGAAAACCGCCCAGTGTGAAGTTTCGGTGCCAGAATCAAAAAAAACCCTTTACATTCGCTTGGCAACTGCTACACTATTGACGGTCTATTAGGCCTATAGTTCTTACCTTACTATTTTATTTCGCCAGTATTCCGCCACTCGCTCATTTTGGGAACCTCCCATTTTCAGCGACTCCCCACGAGGGTTAAAAGGTCATGTTTGAATCGTTTGGACGCGGCTTCAGGATGATAATGGCCAGCATCAAGATGGGCTGGCAAGATTGGCGCCTGTTATTGCCTTCGATTCTCACCGTCGTAAGCAATTTCTTTTTTGCCATTCTCTTGTTTGTGCAAGGCAACGCCAAGATTGGCGGACAGGTTCAAGGAGTCGCGCAGACTCTTGGACAGTCCGGTCAGCAAATGATGAAAAGCGGCAGCCCGGAGCAATTCATGCAAATGACTGGTCTGAATGGACCGGCTGATCCCAGTGGCTTTGGTCAATTGGTCGGAGCCGGAACTGACATGGGCATTGTGGCAATGCTCATAGTTGCCGTCTGGTGGCTGACGAACCGCTTTCTGGAAGGCGTCACGACCGCTCTTGTCTACTGCCACCTGACTGAAGGCTCCGGCACCGGCAAAATGAATATTGCCTGCCAGGAAGTCTTGAGAAGCTTGCCTGCCTTGATAATGTTGGGCATCACCACATTGCTTGCCAAAACCATTGCTCGCGGATTGCGGGGCAAAGGCGGAAGTGGCGGCATGGGATTCGGCGTCGATTTCCTGGCCGGAATTGTTGCCGTATTCTGGACCCTGGCCGGTCACTTGATTCTTCCTGCCATTGTCATTGAAGGAACTTCTTTCTGGGGCGCTCTCAAACGCGCGGACCGCATGGCTCAAGGCAACTTGCTCACTATCGGCGTGGGAGAAGTTGGAGTCGGCCTCATTTGCAAAGCCGTGACCGCACTTGTTTGGGCTGGCGGCGCTGCCGGATTCCTGGGTGCTTATGCTCTGCAAATGCAAACCTCGCCTATCTTCTTCATGGCTGCATTCTTGTGGGTCTCGACAGTTGTCGTCGTAACAGCAATGTGCAACTACATCCGCGCTTCTTTCTACACTTGCCTCTACGTCTGGGCAATTGAAGCAGAAGCAGTAGAAGAAACCGAAAGAGCTCAAATCAAGGCTCCAGCACCTCTTGCTGCAGCACTGGCATAAGCATCCGGACTTCAAGTCTTGGAAGCAGCCTTGTAGTGCCCTCCTCTCGTTTGAGCACTGGCAAACTGTTATACTTTGTATATACAAAGGAGCAGAGCCAGGCAATGGAAGCGCGTGTCAAAAAGTGGGGAAACAGCCTGGGAATTCGAATTCCCAAATCTGTCGTCGATGAAATTGGTCTTCATTCAGAGGTGGTGGTAGATCTTCTAGTCAAAGATGGGCAGCTGGTGATTCGCCCCAAGACAAAGACTTACAAACTCGAAGATCTGCTCGATCGAGTCACTCCCGAAAATATTCACCCTGAAACAGATTGGGGATCAGCTGTGGGCAAGGAAACATGGTGAAGAAGAGCTATGTGCCTGCCAGCGGCGACGTTGTTTGGCTGGAGTTCGA
>JADZFV010000372.1 GCA_020854255.1 Candidatus Melainabacteria bacterium
GGGGCACGGTCAGGAAATACAGGGAAACAAGCAGTGCTAAAACCCACCATGCTGAAAAATTGATTGCATACACCGTCGCGATTATTGCCGCTGTTATGAATGCCATCAAGTGGACATTGAAGTGCCTCTCTTCCTGCGTCATCGCCAGTCGTCCGTCTGCATCGAAGACGAGAAGAAAATGCACGATTGGTGTGGTTACTTGTGGAATCGCCCACAGTAAAATGAAAAGAATGATGAGAAACGTGACACCGAGACCGCATAGAAAGACCGTCAAACCAATCGCCTGAGCAAGAAGTCCGGTCGGTGATGTGAATATAATTGGCAATCCGTACATGACTGCGACGAGTATTGCGATGATTGCAAGCGCTCCGCCATTTTTCAGTTTGACTTGCAACTGAAACAACCAATGTCTTACTTGGAGAGCTTTTACGAGACCCTGCCGCGCCCATTCCAAGGTCGGATCGAGACGCAGTGCTTCACGGAAATGTTCGATGCTCTCTGCGTGATTGTGGTGTTCGATCAGCGCCCATCCGCGGTAGGCATGCGTCAATGCATCTTCAGGTGCGGCCGCCATCGCTGTATCCAACGAATGCTTCGCCTCTTCTTTCTGACCCAACTTTGTCTTTAGCAAAGCTCTCAAGTTGTGACAATGCACATCTTCCGGCGACATCTCGAGCCCGGTCTCGGCAGACTTCAATGCCTCCTTCAGCTCGCCTTGCTCAATTTGAATATTGGACAAAAGTCCCCAGTATGTCGTGTTCCACGGCTCCAGGCGCAAGGCCTCATCAATTGCGACTTCCGCATCTAACATATTGAGCACATCGTGGTGGCATTTTGCCAGCGCGTAAAATGCAAAGGCGCTTTCTGGATCAAGCTTTATCGCTTCTTTTACCTGCGCGAATGCCCCGTCTTTGTCTTTTGCATTCATCAAGCACAGCCCCAGAAGGGCATGACTGTAGCTATCGTCAGGTTCCTCGGCGAGCGCGGCAAGCAATTCTTTGGCCGCCATTTCAGGGCGGCGCTCAAAGAGAAGCAGGGCTTTTTCTACATGCTTGTTCATCGTAAGAACAAATAGAGTTTTGGATTGACAATGTATTTGATTCTCGAGCCTCAGACGGCTCCTTAAAGCATATTACCCTTTCGCTTTCAGTCAGTTTGTAGTCTTTCGACAGTTTCAATACTTGATTGCCGGGCAATTATTGAATGACCTGGTTGCGGAGCAATTGAAATATGAAAATCAAGTATTTGGCTGTCATAGTCGCCTGTACTGTTGCACAGGGTGCTGTTTTTGACGCTGTTTTCGCCCAGGACGTGAAGAATATCAATAAGTGGTTTGACGACATCAACAAGAAATACCCGAATTTGCAGAAGAAGCAAAATGTCGGCGATTTGCAAACGCCGGGAAAATTGCAGACTCCAGGCAAAATTCAGAACGCAGGCAACATAAATGCGCCGCAGGGATTGAAGGCGATCAAGACAACGTCTGCTCCTTGCAGCCAGCGTTTTCTAATTGGTGCCGATACACTTTTTGAATTTGACAAAGCAACGCTGACTCCCCGAGCGGAGGAGACGCTTACTGTTCTCGGACCGATGATTCAAAACACGGGAGCGCATCCTGTCCTTATCGAAGGGCACACGGATGGCGTGGGCACCGATGATTACAATCAGCAATTGAGTGAACGGCGTGCAGAGCGTGTGCGCAATTGGTTTTTAGAACACAGAATTGTTGAAAAACGCGCGGTCTCTACCGTGGGTTTTGGTGAGAAAAGACCGGTTGCACCTAATACAAAACCTGATGGTAAGGACAATCCCCCTGGGCGTGCGCTGAACAGACGAGTGGAAATCGTGGTCAATACCTGCGCCGGCATCGACGAGCCGGCGGTGACGACTGCTCCACCGGCGTCCAATACATCTGCCGATACGACCGCAACTCCGACCACAACTGCGCCTGCGACAGGTGACGGTACGCCTGTAACGGAAACCGCGCCGAAAAGTGAAACGCCGGTCTCGAAGGAGGCCGCTTCCGAATCAGCACCGACAACAGATGCTTCGTCTCCGGCAATGACGCCGACGGTGCCTGATGCCGATGCACCATTGCCGAACACGCCCGCAGATACCAAATAGTAGTAATCTGATATAAGCTTACGACTTTCCTGAAAGTCTACAAAGCAAGTCAGGCAAGTCTTTTGCGGCTGGCGTCGACTAAAAGTGTCCGATAACGGGTATATTGGGAATGGGCGGGGGGAGAAAAGTGATGTTGTTTGCCAGGTCGCTATTATTAGTGATTCTTTTTGTGCTGACCGCGTGCCCTTTCGCCGTAGCCGATAACCCTGCGGTCTCGAAAGGGAAAGTTCTCGTCGTCTTTATTTACGACCCTCATTGCCAATACACTTGTGATAAAGTGCGGCCAACCGTGCGCGAAGTTCAGTCCAAATACGCCGGCTCTGTTTCATATCTGGAAATAGACACAGGCGAAGAACACTCCGAACAATCTAAGGCCCTGGCTGAGAAGAACGGAGTGCTGTGGTTTTACAACGACAATATGAAATTCGTGCCGGTAGTCGGATTCTTTTCGCCTCAGAGAAAATGTATAAAATATCTCACCGGGCCGAAGACTAAAAGCGTGTATCAAGCCGCTCTTGAAAGGGCCATGAAAGCGAAGTGATGCTTGATGAGTGTCAGCAAACTGAAGAGTAAAGTCGAATGATTCCGCATACACTGGAAGCAAAACCCCGTTTGCTGGAATCATTCCGGTTGAGCGCGGTAATTTCCGGAGGTCTCGTTTTTGCTTATTGTCTGGCGGTCGTAATCGGCTGGTACTGTGACATCCAGTCTTTGAAAATGTTATTCGGTTTTGCCGTGCCTTTCGGCGCAGCGATATCATATATGGTGCTGGCTTGCCTGATAATCGCTCTGGCGCTTCTTCCCGGCCTAAAGAACGTGCGCCACGTATGTGCGGCGATTTCACTTTTGATTGCCTTTGCGGGCGCGATTAAACTTGCCGAAACAATTTTTGAAGCCGATTGGGAATGGTTCAACTTGCCGCTTTCCGGTGAGCTGGCCAACAGCGTTGTTCTGCAATTTCCCGGGCAGCTGACGCCGGACGGCATCATCGGCATATTGCTTGTTTCCACAAGCCTGTTTCTCATGACCATGCACAGCGCCAAACTCGATCCGATCTGGCAGGCGCTTTTGACTTTTACAGGTGCCGTAGCATTGCTGCCGGTGATCGGATTTTTGCAAGGCATTCCCGAGTTTTGCGGGCTCTGGGGATGCATCAAAGTGCCTGTCACTCTTGCCGCGTCCACGCTTGTTCTGTCGTTTGCGGTCTATTCACTGAGACCCGGCAGCGGTTGGTTTGCATTATTGCTTGAGCCGGACATGCTCGGCACCGCGCTCAGGCGCAGCCTCTTTGCCCTGATGGTGTTGCTTCCGGCATTCACGGCACTAAAAGCAGGCGCCGTTGCCGCTAATGTTATCGACGAGAACACTGCTTCTCCGGCGCTCAGTGTTCTCAACCTTCTGGCGGGCGTTTCCATCGTAGTTTCTCAATTTGTGTATGCATACAGGCGCGAACAAGATTTGCGTCGCGACACGGAAAAAAAGCTCGCCGACCTCTCATCGAAAGTGTCTGCCGGTATCAAGAATAGTGCCGGCTCCAGTAATCTCGTCAGCTTCAGTCCCCGCTATGCTGTCTGCCCGCAGTGTGGAAAACAGCTGGCCGCAACGGTCAAGAATTGTCCCGACGACGATCGGGCGATGCAAGTCGTCGACAAATTGGAAGGTCAAATTTTGGACGGCAAATACAAGATAGTCGAGTATCTGGGCGCCGGCGGCATGAGCACGGTATACAAAGCACGGCATATCGTTCTCGACAAAATCCTCGCGCTCAAACTTTTGCAGCCGCATCTTCTGGGCAATGCTCGTTTTGTGCAGCGCTTTCAGCGCGAGGCGCAGGCGATGGCTCGCATGCAGCACCCAAATCTATTGACTGTTCATGAGTGCGGTTTTCTTGAAGGGGTGCCCTTCCTTCTGCTCGATTTTGTCGACGGAAAGGGACTGGATGTACTTATTGAAGAACGCGCACGTCTTTCGGTCGGGCAGATGTTGTCGATAATACTGCAGGTCTCGGACGGACTGATCAATGCTCATGATAATGGTGTTGTGCATAGAGACATCAAGCCCGCCAACATCATGATCAGTGAAAATGTCAAAGGGCGCGAGCTGGTCAAAGTTGTTGATTTCGGACTGGCCAAAATGCTCGAGGATGAGCCAGGACAGCAGAAAATCTCACGCGAGGGAAGCTCGGCCGGCAGCCCGATGTACATGAGCCCGGAGCAATGCGTCGGCGATCCGGCCGATGCACGAACGGATATCTATGCGCTCGGCTGCGTCATGTACGAATGCTTGACCGGCAACCCGCCTTTGTTTGGTCAGTCGGTGCTGGAGACTTTCAACAAAGTGATGAATGAAAAACCGCAGCCGGTTTCGGCAATCGTGGAGATTCCTGCAGATCTGGACGAGCTGATCTTAAAATGCCTGGAGAAGCGCCCTGAGGATAGACCGGCAACAGTACTCGAGTTCAGAGCCACCCTCAAAGAAATCAAAGAGCGCATGACCGGAGCCAGAAGTGCTGCAAATCCGGTCTGAGGGCGGGCGATGCAGGGCATCGCAACTACGCAGCGGGCTGTATGAGCGCCGCTATGCGTCGCCCGGCAAGAAATTAGGCCGATTCAAACCGGGCGACGCATAGCGGCGCCCCTACTAGAAGACCGGCAAAGTCGGGAATGTGCCTGACCACTGTCCCGGTTCGGCCGAAGAGGATTGAGCAACGTGGAATTGAATCAACGCTTGCTCGATATTCAACCGGCGTTCGCGGAAAA
>JADZFV010000373.1 GCA_020854255.1 Candidatus Melainabacteria bacterium
ACCACTGTCATCAATCTTGAGGTAGATGACAGCCTTCTCACAGAGCGCATCTGCGGTCGCTGGACTTGCAGCAATAAAGCCTGTGCGGCTGTCTATCACGTCAAATTCGCACCGCCCAAAGTGGAAGGCAAATGTGATCTCTGCGGATCGGATCTCAGCCAGCGTGCAGACGACAAAGAAGAGCTGGTCAAAGCGAGACTGAATACTTACCGCGAGCAGACTCAACCTTTAATTGAGTATTACACTGAGAAAAAACTGCTCAAGACTGTTATGGGAGAAGGCAATCAGGAAACCATCTTCGAGGATATTCTCAAGTCTACGAAAGTGACAGCCTGACAAACTTGTAGGGGTGATGCCATGTATTTGCCCTGTGCTGAAGGCGGGAGACGCATGGCGTCGAGCCTAAATAAGCAAAGCAAGGAGAGATTGGAGCTTCGACCGCATGATAGTGACCACTGATATCGAGATCGATAATTTCAAGAAAGCCGGCAAGCTGGCCGGACAGGTTTTGGAGGCCACTTCGAAACTGGTCAAACCGGGCATCACGACCTGGGAATTGGATGAATTTGCCGAAAAAATGATACGCGACGCTGGCGCCATCCCCACTTTCAAAGGCTATCGCAAATTTCCTGCCACCATCTGCGTGTCCATCAATGAAGAAGTTGTGCACGGTATTCCAAACCGCAATCGCGCCCTCAAAGAAGGAGATGTCATAAGTATCGATCTGGGCGCCACATTCAGGGTGGGAGAAAACGGCAAGCATATGGACTATATTGGCGACACCGCTTTGACAGCGCCTGTCGGCGAGATCAATCCACGTTTGCAACAATTGCTTGACGACACTCGAAAGTCTCTCTATGCAGGCATTAAGGTCTGCAAGGTCGGGGCTACTCTCGACGACATTGGCGGAGCAATCGAAGACATTGCCAAGCAAAGTATGTACGGTATCGTTCGCGACTACGGCGGACACGGTATCGGCCCCAACTATCATGAAGACCCGCTCATCTTCAACTACCGAACCGGTAGCAAGGTGAAGTTGAAACCTGGTATGGTTATAGCGATTGAACCTATGTTCAATCAGGGCGGCGACCGCGTCCGTCTCAAACAAGATGGCTGGACAGTTGTTACGCAAGATTACAAGCCATCTGCGCATTTTGAACATTCGATCCTGGTGACAGAAGGCGAGCCCTATGTGCTCACACAACGTCCCGGTGAGGTAATTTGATGACGAAACAAGGTGTAATCGAATTCGAAGGCATAATCCGGGAATCCCTTCCCAATGCCATGTTTCGGGTCGAATTGGACAACGGTCATAAGGTCTTGGCCCACATCTCTGGCAAGATTCGCAAAAATTTTATTAAGATACTTCCAGGCGATCGAGTGCGTGTAGAGCTCACTCCATACGACTTAACGCGCGGAAGAATCACGTACAGAATCAAAGATTGATGTACAATCTGACGTTTGTATCCGTAGCTCTCGCGGTTTGACGCAACTCGCTTTCGGGTTTATCAACCGTTGCTCGGAAACTAGAATCTATGCTCGACCTGAGTTGTCCAGGCATAGAGGCTAGTCGGTCATCACTTCGTTAAAGCAAAGCGAGACTCTTATGAAAGTTAGAGCTTCTGTCAAAAAAATCTGTGACAAATGCAAGGTCATCCGCCGCAAAGGCAGAGTGGCTGTCATTTGCGAAAACCCCAAGCACAAGCAGCGCCAGGGTTAAGCCCAGGTACTAAAGAGATTTGATTCTGGAGGACAAATGGCCCGCATCGCCGGTATAGATCTGCCGAAAGGCAAGAGAACACACATCGCGCTTACTTACATCTATGGCATCGGTCACACGACTGCCCATAAGCTCACGACCAAAGTAGGCATTCCCGACGATCGCCGGGTTAACGACCTGACTGAAGACGAAGTCAGCCGCCTTCGTGAAGAGATTGAAAAGGGTGGATTGCAAGTCGAAGGCGACCTGAGACGAGTGGAAGGTCTCAACGTCAAGCGTTTGATCGAAATCAACTGCTATCGCGGCCAGCGCCACAGAAGAGGTCTGCCGACCCGTGGTCAGCGCACCAAGACCAATGCTCGTACTCGCCGCGGTCGCAAGCGCGTCACCGTCGCCGGCAAGAAGCAAGCCGCCGCCAAGTAAATAAAAAATTGTAGTGGCGCATTGCATGCGCCTAACTCAAGACTCATAACTAACGACTAATAATCGATATTCGACAAAAGAGAGAAAAGAAGCCATGGCAAAGTCGCCCAAAGCAAGGACAAAGAAAAAAGAGAGACGGTACGTGTTGCAGGGTGTCGTGCACATCCAGAGCACATTCAACAACACGATCATCTGCTCTACCGATCCGCAAGGCCAGGTAATTGCCTGGGCATCGGCCGGTACCGTTGGTTTTAAAGGCGCCAAGAAAGGCACTCCATTTGCAGCTCAACAAGCAGCAGAGTCAGTGGCTAAGCGCTCGATGGACCAGGGCATGAGACAAGTGGAAGTATTGGTCAAAGGACCGGGCGCCGGTCGCGAAACGGCCATCCGCGCACTGCAAGCTTCCGGCTTGGAAATAACGCTCATCAAAGACGTTACTCCAATTCCTCATAACGGCTGCAGACCGCCCAAACGCCGCCGCGTCTAATATTTTTCGTTCGGGGCGCCCAATACCCGGTGTTTATCAAGCGTGTAAACATCAGCGCGTGAGGGAAACCGCCCAAAAATGGTTCGAGCCTACGCTTCTTAAAGGCAGTGTGAAATGGAGAAATTAATGGAACCGCTCAAGATCAAGTGTCTCGAAAACAAAACGGGCGCTGACGGATCTATCTACGGTAAATTCGTTATCGAGCCCCTGGAAAGAGGTTATGGAACCACTCTCGGCAACTCGCTTCGCCGGGTTTTGCTTTCGTCACTGGACGGCTCGGCGGTCAGCGCGGTCAGAATCGAAGGAATCACTCATGAGTTCACCACCATCCCTGGTGTTGTTGAAGACGTTATCGACGTCATGCTCAATCTCAAAGGCCTCGTAGTTAAGACTTTCAGCAACGATCCTCAGTATCTTCATCTCGATGTCGAGCGCACCGGTGCTGTCACCGGCCGCGATATCATCTGCCCGGCTGATGCCACCATAATCAACCCTGATTGGCAGCTCTGCACGCTGGCAGAAGGCGGCAGAATCCGCGCTGAAGTCACTGTCGAGCGCGGCCGTGGTTATGTGCCTGCCGATTCGCACAGTCACTACAAACAAGCTATCGACGTGCTGCCGATCGACGCCGTATTCATGCCGGTGAGAAAAGTCAGCTACCTTGTTGAACCTACACGCGTCGGCGAGTCGACAGACTTCGACAAACTGACGATGGAAATCTGGTCCAACGGTTCTATCGACGCTACAGAGGCCATTTCTCAAGCTGCCCGTCAAATCATCGAACACCTGGTGCCGATTGCAGAACTGTCGGGCAAGCCCATGGTTCCCGCAGCGACCCAGCCCACACAGCAGGACGGTAAGCACAGCTCCATCTCTATCGAAGAGCTCGAGTTGTCCGTCCGCGCTTACAACTGCCTCAAGCGGGCTAACATCAACTCCCTGGGCGAGCTCCTCAAGCTGACCTACGACGATCTGATGAACATCAAGAACTTCGGTAAGAAGTCTGCCGATGAAGTCATCGAGCGCCTGCGCCAGTTTGGACTCACCCTTGCCGATACTCCCAAAGACAAATAATCTTTCGGATCAAACAGGAAATTCATAAATAAGGACTTGGAACTATGCGTCACCGTCTACCTGGAAATCGTCTAGGCCGCCCAGCCGATCAAAGAAAGGCAATCTTGCGCTCTCTGGCGACCGAACTTTTGCGCCATGACGAGATCATTACAACTCTTGCCAAAGCGAAGGCGGTGCGTCCGGAAGTCGAAAAACTGATCACCAAAGGCAAGAAGGGCGTCATTGCCGATCACAAAACTCTGTCTGAAAAGGCAAAGAAAGGTGATGCAGCAGCCGCTAAAGAGATTGCGCGTGCAGTTCACCTGCGCCGCCAAGTTGCTTCATTCATCTATGATGGTGAAGTCGTGAAGCGCGTCTTCGAAGAAGTCGCACCGCGCTACGCGACGCGTCAGGGCGGTTATACACGCATTCTCAAAGCCGGCATTCGCCGCGGAGACGCAACTCCAATGGCGATCATTCAGCTTGTGTAATGCAAGGGGCGGCGCCATGCGTAGCCCGGGCGATGCTCTGGAATATGAATGAGATATCGCTCCTACAGTGGAGACGGCAAGCTAATTGACTCGTGTCGCTCTCTTAATCGAGTATTCGGGAAGACTCTTCCACGGCTCACAATTCCAGGTCGGTGTCCGCACCGTTCAGGAAGAGCTAGAGAAGGGTCTTACTGTTTTGTTGAGGCGTCCCATCAAGGTGATCTTCTCCGGGCGCACCGACACGGGTGTTCATGCCAGAGGACAGGTCGCGCATTTCGACATGGATGATTTCGACGGCGATTTTTACCGTTTTCTCTGGGCTCTAAACGGCATTTTGCCCGATGATTTATCAGCCTATGAAGGCGCTATCGTGCCTGAAGATTTCCACGCCAGATACAGTGCTAAGGAACGTATCTATGTTTACAGAATTCTAAACCGGCAGCAAAGATCGCCTACACTGGCTCACAATCATTACCTGGTTCGCCAGCCGCTTGATGTGGAGGCGATGGTAAGCGCCGCCGGCTGCCTCTTAGGGACGCATGACTTTACTTCCTTCCGCGCGTCCAGTCGTAGTATTGACGACGAGACTTCGCCCCTGTGCTCCGTTCAGCGTGTTCAAATGTTGAAATTAGATGAAGGACAGCTTGAATTCTGGATTGGCGCCAATCACTTCGTGTACAATATGGTGCGCATAATCGTCGGGACGCTAGTGGAAATCGGGCTCGGCAAGAGAGCGCCTGAGAGCCTCAGCCAGGCTCTGTCCGGACGAGATCGCAATCTGTCCGGGACTACCGCGCCAGCGCATGGCTTGACCATGCAAATGGTCCGATACCCCGAGAGCCTCAGGCTCTTTGAAGAAAGCGCTGAAAAGTGCAAACTGCCCATTTGAAGGCAGACCCGGAAAAGCCCAAGAAAGAATGTGGAGAAGCCGCTCGTGAAGACATATATCGCCAAAGACGGCGAAGTTGCGGAAAAATGGTTTGTAGTAGACGCTGAAGGCAAAACCCTGGGCCGTCTCGCCACCAGAGTCGCCGATATTTTGAGAGGCAAAAACAAGCCTCAATTCACGCCCCACGTTGACACCGGTGACTTTGTCATCATAGTCAATGCCGAGAAGATCAAAGTCTCGGGCAAGAAAGAAACACAAAAGCTTTATTCGAGACATTCAGGCTTCCCGCATGGCTTCAAACAAGAAACCTTGAAGTCCTTGAGAGAAAGACGTCCGACGGCAATTGTCGAGCGTGCAGTTAAAGGAATGCTTCCCCATACCAGACTGGGCGCCAGACAATTCACGAAATTGAAAGTCTACGCCGGCATCGAGCATCCGCATGCCGCACAGCAACCGGAAGCATTGACCTGGAGCGACTAATTGTAGGAGCGATGCATGCATCGCCTTCAGAAAAAAAGTCGACGCCCTCAGACATAAATGAGAAATCGCCACTACGAAAAATGTAAACTGAAACCAGTGAAACTCAAGACAGGCACCAGAGACTAATCGGTTAGGAAAAAAAACAGATGACAAGCGTTATTCAGTACTACGGCACCGGCAGAAGAAAATCAGCCTCGGCAAGAGTTCGTCTTATTCCCGGTACAGGTCAGGTGGCCATTAACGGTCGCACTTTGGAAGACTATGTAGGTGGTCGTCCCGGTCTGAAAAAAGAGTTTCAATCGCCGATTGTTGCAGCCGATGCAGCCGGACGTTTCGACATGATTGTTACGGTTAGAGGCGGCGGGATTATCGGTCAAGTCGGCGCGATCCGTCACGGCATCGCCCGGGCGCTAGCCGAAGCCGCTCCGCAGAATCGCCCTGCATTGCGCGTCGAAGGTCTGCTCACCCGCGACCCACGAGTCAAAGAGCGTAAGAAATACGGACGCAAAAAAGCTCGCAAACGCTTCCAATTCTCGAAGCGCTAATTGGAGAGGCGCATTACCTGCGTTCTTGAAAAATATAGAAAATGTTGAAAGGCGGTGCAATGCGCCGCCTTTTCGTATGCTCGTGGCGCTTACGCCTCATTTTGAATATCGATATTGCCTGTGGCTTTGATGCTTCAAGCAATTCTCTCCAGCGCAAAGGCGCGCGCAATGCGCGACTCTACTGAAATTTGCAAACGCCAAAACCGGTCAAACCCCGCCCTTAAGGGCGGGGTCTCCTTGTGACGGAAAGGCACCATTTCTGGTGCCCTACCGCTGCCGTGCCGAGCAGATATTCGTAAGAGAGGTGCTCGTACCCCAGCCTACAATTCAGCAAAAAACTGAGCAGCAAAGTAGATTGCTGCCGCCCACGCAGATTTGCCTTCGAATCCGTTCTGCCTGGAGAACAGAATTCAATCAGTTAGAACAACTATGCTTCTTGATTTTGTTTTGCAGCGCGTTTGTCCTTCAAGTTCTTCCATGATTTTGCAAGAGCGATTATCACTACTGGCATGATCAATACAGGAACCAATACCCACGGATTTTGAAATACTTCCATTTTTAATATCCTCGCCTTTGCTTACAATCCTAATAGTAATTTGCCCAGTATTTGAAAAATAGCAAGCCCGAGGCCAAATCGCAACTTGCGATCGACACGTCAAATCTCAGGGGACACATTCAGTTTAGTCTAAATGGTACTTGTCAAGCATGGCAAAAGCGTATACAAACGTACTGGTAATTACATAATTTTTGCTGAATGAAAAATACTCAATTCCAGTGTTTTACTGGTTTTCAGGGCATTTTGTCGAAATTGTTATTACGAAAATAACGCTTTGCGACAAATTGTTTTCAAACTGAAAGACTTTGCTGATTTTTTGCTGGGTCAGCGCGCAGAGGTGACTGCTTTTTCAGCCTCTCTATCCTCCGGCACTGCATCGACCTGCCCGCGCTCGAGGTTTTGCTCCTTTTCGGCATCAACCAGGATATCTTCCGGGTGGGCTGCTTCTTCCCGTCCAACCATTCCCTTTACGCGGTAGTTATTTTGAAAGCGAATCAGGGCCACAAAGGCACTGATAATAATCGTGAAAGCCACCGCCAGAAAAGCATAGCCGGGGCTTTTGTCATCGGTGTAGAGGACCATATACATGCCGCCGGCTGAGATAACGCAGGCGACAAACAGAGAAAGCGGTATATAGAGCGCTTTGACCGCCTGTATGAGGGCTGCCCGCTCGGCTTTGATCAACTCTTGACTCACACTAAACCGCCTTTTACGCAGACGTCCAATTTTATCACTCTATCTGTTTTGAGCCTTGCCATTTGCTTTTTAGCATTGCCATTTGCTTTTTAGCATTGCAGCAATCCATTTTGAGCCTGTGGCTTATTCTATGCCCTTGCGTATTTGGGCATACAGGCTATAGGGCTTTGTGCGATCAAAATGCATATAACGACACTCTTTGCATCGCGGAAACCGGCACGGCAAGCCGTCTGGCACCCTCAACACCCCTTCATTGCCGGGTGCTAAACTTGAGCGGACCGCAAATGCAGGGTATCGCGCAAGTCAAGTGGGGTTGGCGATTTGGTAAAGCCGGCTGCAGCTTATTCCGAAATTGAACAATGTGAGATACAAGCGACATTGCTTAGTGACTCATTTGGGGCCGATGCTTTTCCGCCGTTCTCGTCGCCCTCTTCGTCTCAACTGGTTTTGCATTGCCCTGCATGCGATGCAGAGACGTTTTTGGGCGATCAATTCTGTCAGGAATGCGGAAGTATGCAGCCGGCTTTCGAGAGCAAGCCGAGTTTTTCACCCGAGTCCGTAAAGCACCTGGTCGCCTTCATTCGCGAGCATCTTATCGGCCTTTGTGCTTCCGCACTTGCACTGCTCGTAATTGCTCTTGTGGTGTCAGTTGTAAGATTGCCGAACGAGCTCGATAAAACTATTTCCGCCAATCGATTGAATGACGCTGCCGACCTGGCAGAGAAATTGTTCGTTTCACGCTTCGGCGCCTTGAATGGAGGCGATGCCGAGTCGTATAGCGAAGCGTTCTACAAGAGAGCGCAAGTCTTCGCGAAAAATGGCAATTTCAAACGCGCTCTGGTCGATCTGTCAAAAGTCTTGCCGAGTTTTTCCAGGAGCAATGAAGTTGCTCAGCTGAAAGCTTCCTACAAGCTTTCTTTGACACAGGCAAATCCTCCTCATGATACAAACGCGGCTGTAGGAATTGAAACTCGTTCGCCAGCACGTCCAACCAAATCCAAAGACTTCAACGAGCAAAGCATGAGCAGAATGCCGGTCCATAGTAAGACCACACCTGAAGGTTCCACATCTATAGCCAGTGACGCCGCAATCAATGCGGCGGAAGTTGAGGCACAAGCAACTGATTGCGCCAGCAACGACACAGACGAAGTAAACTCAGAAGAGGCGGATATGGCGGCGTACAATCGGCATCTGGCTGAGTATTTTTCGCACAGAGAATCCAACCACATAAAGGACGGGAAAAATTCTGCAGATTCCAAAGACTTGAAAGTTTTAAAGGTGAAGGATCCACCGTCTTTCAGCGAATGGGTTCAAACTGGCAAAGCTGACTTTTAGTGGTGGTGCAATGACTTTTGGAAACACAATTCAAGGTGAGAGCAAAGGCAACGAGAACGAATTGCCGCTCATTATTCCTGAGGGTATTCGATACAACTGTCAGGGTTGCGGTCGCTGCTGCTCCGGTTGGGCAGTCGGTCTGACGGATGAAGACTATGACCGGGTCAAAGATGTGAATTGGGGCGAGCTTAAAGAGGAGCTCAAAGGGCAGGAGCTATTCGTCGACCGGCGCAAGGAATTTGAAGCCGGCTATTCCATGTATCCTTACTTCACCAAGCCGCGCCCGGACGGCACTTGCCCATTTCTCTTCGACAATCTCTGTTTTATCCACGCCGCACGGGGCGAAGATCAGAAACCGGAGATGTGCAAACTGTTTCCTTATACATTCGTGCCTACTCCCTCGGGAATTTTCGTCAGCGTCGTAGCAAACAGCATGGCGTCAGTGCGCAATCTTGGAGAGCTTTTGACGAATCAGCGCAAGATGCTGGCAGAGATCTGGCAGCAAACAGTAGATCATGAGCGTGCTCAGGGACGAAGCACTCAGCAGATTTCTGATGTAGCTTCGACAATTTCGGCGGAAACCCTGAAAGGTGTAAAGTACGACGTCAATCTGGTGCCTGGTGTAGCGCTGACCTGGGATGAGTACATGCACATCGATACTCGTTTGATTGAACTGATTAATTCGCAAGAGCACAAGAATATTTTTGATACTTTAATAGCGGCGGCAGAGCTGCTTCTGGAAGCATTGAAAATTAAAAACAAAGGCGAGAATCTGGCGCAATTGTCCGAGCGCGCTGTCAGTCCGGAAACGGTCGACAGGTACAAACAAGAACCGCCGACAACATTTGAAAATTTGCTCTTCAATCTTCAATGTTTCCGCAGTTTTGAATGGCCTCTTTTGCGCAAGCAGTATGCGGCCAATTGGGCAGCTGCTAACAAAAGTCCGCTCATGGAGCCGAAAGTACTCAAAGCAGGCATACGCTCTGTAATGGGAGGAAAGATTGAATTCCCCTACACGGGCGTGGTCAGCATTCCTGCCGTGCGCAAATATAAGGTCGAGCCCTTTTCACCTGAGATCAATGAGTTTCTTCGCCGCTATCTTTATATGAAAGTCTTCAGCAAGGGCTTTTGCGGTCCTTCAATGAGCGGGCTTTCGGTTGTTGCCGGCTACAACAATATTGTCGCCAATTTCTTGACGGCGGTAATCTATGTGAAGGCGCGGGCTATGACGGGCAAAGAGACAGAAGTTAAAATCGCGGATTTTTACGAAGCTTATTTCCTTCTCGATAAGGAAGTTGTGCAAGTCAGTCAGTTGCCCAAAGACAAGGCGCAGTTTTTTGATTCCGGATTTGCGTCGCCGCGGCTATTCAGCCGCTTGCTCGGGCGGATGGCAAGGGAGATTGGATAAAACAATGAGTAAAGGAAAAAACAAGAAGCAGAAGCCGGCGCAGGAAAAACCGCTGAAAAATGCCAATGAGACCGCGGATGAAACCGCAGCAGAGGCTTTCTCTGGGGCTGCAGAAGAAAATAAACGCGAGAGCAAGACCGAGAATATGTTCCGCATGTGGAATGCGCGTCCGACGCAAGTTCCCAGCGTACCTAAAGCAAAAGGTGCCGCCGATCCACTCAGTGGTTTGCCGAAACATCCAATCGATTGGAAGGCTGTTTCGATCGCTGCGACCATGGTTTGCGTGCTGGCGATTTTTTCGCACATCATGGGTTTGTTCGGTCAATTCGTTTTAAACGACCAGTTGATTTTGACCCCGCTTAAGATCGGTGGCGACAGCGATATTTTCTGGTCAACACTGGTGGCCCGTGGTCTCGCCACGCCGCTTTCAGGGCTCTGGACCAATATCAGCCTGGTGATGGATTTGAAGTCGGGAAGCCTTATCTGGTTTCACCTCGTCAATTTGTCCCTGCATGCAATCGCGTCCGTCTATCTGTTTTTCCTCCTTTTCCAGCTCGGGCGCTACTGGCTGCTTGAAAAGCGTACGGATGTTCGACCCGAGCATTTTGCATTCGCAGCTGCAGGATTGTTTGCCTGCCATCCCCTGGTTTCTGAAGTAATCTCCTACATTCCCGGCCGTGAAATGGCACTGGTCGGTGCGAATTATTTTCTGGCGATGTACTTGTTTTTTTCAGCATTCGTAGCGCGTCGTCCAGTGACAATGGTTTTGTTGTACGCGGCGATGTTTGTCTGCGTAGTCATGTCCGCTCTCTCCGGACCGGCATCTGTGACCATCCCCCTGGCGCTTCTCTGTGTGGCCGCACTGGCAAAGCCGCCTGAAATGGAATGGAGAGAGTTTGCACAGTTGCGCTGGACGGACCTGACAATTATTGTCATGCTGGCAGCCGCGTTCATCTACCTAATTACTATGGGTATCCCGACAGCTTTGAACAATGGTGTCGGTCTTAACACTCTGCCCTTCGATCAGTATCTCGCCTCTGAATTCAAGGCGTTTGCCACTTACTTCCTGCGCTGTTTCCTGGTGCCCGGGGGGCTCTCCATCGAGCCGCCTCTGATAGTGGCAAAAGGATTTACCGATCCTCTGGCGCTTTTGGGTGTCGCCGCTGTCGGCGCAATTGCCTATCTCGCCTACCTGCACCGCACGATTCCGCACGTGGTTTTTGGCCTGATTCTCACCTTGATCGGGCTGCTTCCTGATTTCGTCCTTCCTCAATCGGAAATCGTTTCTGATGCACGTTTCTATATTTCGATCGCCGGACTGGCGATTGTTTTTGGTTGGGGCGTTGCGAAAATGTCAGCGCTCAATTTCAAACAGATCGCTGCAGCAGTTGCAATTTTGTTTGTCGGCTTTGCGGGTCTGTCCAACTGGCGCGCGCTTGCCTGGTCTACTGATGAAAATGTCTGGCGCGAGATTTTGAGAACCAATCCTGAAAGTGCTCGTGCACATGCCAAGCTCGGTTTTCTTGCTTTGATCGCCAACAAGATGCCCGACGCCCAGAAGGAAGCCGATGCGGCTCTTAGGCTAGACGCCCGGCTGCCGCTTGCTCACCTTCTTTTGGGTCGAATTCGGCAATCCGAGCACAATAGCGCAGAGGCCTACAAAGAATTCGAAACCGCGCTCAAACTTGCAAAAGACAACAATGCCTCCTCGATTATCGTCGCCCAGTGCCAAGCACAATTAGCCGATGCCCTTGTGCGTCAGGGCGACTATGCGCGGGTGAAAGACCTTGTCAAGGAAGCGAAGGTGATTCTCGGGCAGAGTGCACAACTTCATTATTTGACTGGAATGCTGGCGCTTAATGACAAGCAATTTGTGAATGCAATCGTCGAGTTGCAGCAAGGATTCATTCAGGATCCGAAAAACGAGCAATATGTCGAGCCGCTTGTCACTGCATACTTGGGCAGTCGTATGCCGACGCTGATTCCTCAAGCTTATAAGTTGATAGATAGAGCAATTGCGACGTTCCCGACAAGAGATGCGTTCTTGCTTCAAGCAAGAGCCGCTATTGAACTGAACATGATCACAGAGGCCAAGGAAGCGATCGACAACGCGGTCAAGATGGGTGAAGAAGATGCTCAAACTTTCTATCTCAGAAGCTTCGTTGCCAGAGCAGAAAAAAATGATGCGCAAGCTTCCGCCTTCAAGGCAAAGGCGCTGGCGCTCGATCCGAAGATTGAATCAAACGTGCCGGTGATCGCGCCTGATCAGATGAAGAAATATCTGGATAAAGAAACAGGAAATCCGCAGACACCGCAGGCTCCGACCACTATTCCGGCTCCCGCGTCGCCTCAGGGCGCCGCAGCTCCGGCGGCTCCGCAGGCAACAAGATTTTGATTTTAACAAAAACACCAGGCATAAAAAGTTAGCAGCACCGTATTCGGTGCGAGCCACGAATGTGGCAAACGTTTTTCTTTCAATATCATGGGACGAATTGGAAGGCATCTACCCGACAGACTTCAATATCGCAAATGTGCCGGAGCGCCTGGCACAAGTCGGCGACCGCTGGCAAAACATATTGAACGAGAAAACCGCCGGCACAAGATTTTGCTGAAGTAAGTGTGCTTTGTAGTATCGGCAGTTCATAGCCGATTTGATGCAGAGCGTTTTATTGAGCCTTTGGTGTAAACTAGGCTCTCATCCGAGTGCCCCTTGTCGAGCTTATTTATGAACAGACAATCCAGCAAATTTGTGTTGTGCGGAATCAGTGCTTTCTCAATCCTGGTGGGTGTTTGTCAGGCGCCGTCGGTGGCTCAAGTCAAGCAGACGTCGGCGCCACAGCAGGCTCCATCGTTCTTGAAACAGGCCGGGCAGATGATACTGGATAACGCTCAGAAGGGCGTTTTGAAAAATGTTAATCAAACATTGCAGGCGCCGGCTCAGCAGCCTCAAACCCAGACACCGCCTGGCTATTCAGGTGATCCGACCTCATTGCTGTACAACACGCAGCCGGCCGCAGTCGTACCAAAGCAACAACAAGCCGCTCCCTGCCGTTCTTGGGTTAACCCTGCTGAAAAACCGGTGGCAATCTTACTTTGCATTCACGGTCTGGGGTTGCAGAGCAACTCTTACGAGTTTTTCGGCACGGAGCAGTCAAAGAGAGGATTGGCAGTCTACGCAATCGATGTGCGCGGATTTGGATCGTGGATGAAGGCGGGCGGCAAGACCCAAGTGAATTTCAATGACTGTCTGGCGGACATCAAGCAAGCTGCTGAATCGATTCGCGCTGCCAATCCGGGAATTCCACTTTATATTTTGGGCGAATCCATGGGTGGTGCCATTGCGCTGAGAGCGGCGTCCATGTATCCCGATCTCATTGATGGATTGATTTCGTCAGTCCCGGCGGGAGAACGTTTTAATCAGGGCAAGACGAGCGCCAAGGTTTTTCTCAATCTTCTCAGTGGGTTTAACCTGGCAAACGTCGGCGGCGACCTGGTTAATCAAGCCACGCAAAATGCAAAACTCAAATACAAGTGGCAACAAGATCCGCTTGCACGTCTGAATTTGACTCCGCAGGAATTGATTCAGTTTCAAGATTTCATGAATAGCAATCATGATGCGGCAAGGAAGTTGACAGATATGCCGGTGCTTTTTGTGCAAGGAAATGGGGATCAGCTCGTCAAGCCGGAAGGCACGTGGGAATTGTTCAACAGTGTGGCAGTAAAAGACAAGTCATTTTTTGCGGTGCCTGGCGAACATTTGATTTTCGAAGAGGCACAAACACAAGATGCAGCTGTTCGTGATCAAAACTTCCGGGTGATTTCTTCCTGGTTGACTACAAAGGTTGGCAGGCGTCCAGGGCGCCGGCAAATGGCTGGCGGAGCGCCTTACGGTTCGGGACAATATGGTGGACCGAGTGCAGGGCCGTATCCGGGCCCGGGACAATATCCCGGTCAAGTTGGAGGGCAGTTTGGCGGACGAGGGTATGGCGGCAGAATGCCTTTCAGCACTGCAGGACTTGAGCCGCAAGTCCAACTGATTGATAGCCAGCAGTACGCGCAGGCAATCTCGCAACTAGAGCAAATGAGATTGCAGAGGCCTGATGACGCCAATGTGGCTGCGCTTTTGGGGCGTGCGTACCAGCAAAGCAGCCAGCCGGAAAGGGCTGGGATGATGTACAGGCGTGCGATGCGCCTCAGTCGTGGTCGCGCTGATCAGGCTCAAGCATTTAATAGCTATTTGCTCGGACTCAGCAACATTGCGCCAGCCGGCGCTCTACAAAGCCAGCCGGTGCCGTATGCGGGTGGAGGCAGCGGGCTCGGTCAGATTGTCAGCGGACTGGGTGGAAACTGGTTCGGTGGCGGCACTCCGTCCTTCACGCCGGCTGTAAAAGGTCGTGTTTATGCTTTTTATGCCAACTGGGCCGACCAGTGCAAGAGCATGAACGAGGCTCTGACTCGACTCTTCATTACATACGGAGATCGAGTCGACTTTCAGCGAATCGACATTGACAGCGCGACAGCTGACTCTTTAGTGGAGCAATTCAAAGTCGGTCCGATACCGACCGTGATTTTTGTTGCACCCAATGGACAAGTGTCGAGCACCATTATCGGCGAATCCACACCCGGCAATTATGAGGCAGCAATAAAAGCGATATCTCGCTAAATTAGTTCGTTTGTCAAACCCCGGCATTAATGCCGGGGCCTCCTTTTGAGGATGAATTTACAGGGGCGCTTATAAAAGTGCCCTGTTTACGCCGTCACTACCGGCAGCAGATCTTCTGCTGAAGTGGTGGGTTTTTGGCAGGCAAAGTTTTTGCAGATGTAGGCGGTGGCTTTGCCCGATACCGGCATGCGATTTTCCAGGAGCCTGTAGGCATTTGTCGGTTTGGAGACAACCACCAATTGATTGGGTCGATAACCGTTGTGTGCACAGAAAATCATCTCTTTGAGATCGTTGCCCATTTCGCTTGCAACAATTGCTATTTCCTGGTCAGAATGAACGAACAAGTCTGCTGCGCAAAGCAGGTTGCCGAACTGGTCGGGTAATTTGCGGAAAAACGGCGCATACAAGAGAAGCAAGCCTTGCGCGCGTAATATATAAGGATCGTGTCCGGTAATTCGTGCCAGTCGAATAAGATTCATCGTGGCCACTGAAGTGCCGGACGGAACCGCTCCATCGAAGTGGCTGCGCGGGCGAGTGACCAGACGCTCGTGGTCGTCGCTTGTGTAGTAGAGCCCGCCTTCCTCTGTGTCGTTGAATCTTTCCAGCATGACATCGTTGAGTTTGCGTGCGTGGGCAAGCCAGCGGGCATCCGGGTCGGCTGATGCTAAGTCTATGAGAGCCCGGACAAAAAATGCATAGTCTTCGAGATAGCCGTTAAGCTTAGCCTTGCCTTTTCCGTAAGTGCGCAGCAGCCGGCCGTCTTTGACTAATTTGTTCAAAATAAACACGGCGCAAGTCTTGGCTGTTTCCAGATATGCTTCTTTGCCGGTGGCGACATATCCTTGGACATACGCGGAGATCATCAAGCTGTTCCAACTGGTCAAAACCTTCTCGTCACGGCCCGGTCTGATTCTCTTCTCTCGGGCGTTCAAGAGCTTTTCGTTGAGGGGGCGCAGGCGATCGAAAAAGTTTTCCACGCTCATTGCATAATCGCGTGCGATTTCCTCCGGCGTTTTTGCAAAATGCAAAGCGCTTTTGCCGTGTTCGAAATTCCCGGTTTGAGTAACGCCATACACTTCGCACAGCCATTCACCATCAGCGGTGCCGGCAATTTCTTTGATCTGAGCCGGCGTGAAGACATAGAATTTCCCTTCTTCACCTTCGCTGTCCGCGTCAAGGCTGGAATAAAATGCACCTTCTTCGGTCTTCAATTCCCGGTCGACGAAAGACAGTATCCCTTCTGCGATGTCCAACCAGTAACGCCGCCCCAGAAGCCTGTAACCGTCGATATATGTCTGGCACATCAAAGCGTTGTCGTACAACATTTTTTCGAAGTGCGGGATCAGCCACTGGCGATCGACTGAATAGCGGGCAAAACCGCCGCCAATCTGGTCGTAAATGCCGCCCATCGCCATGCGGTCGAGAGTGGTTGTGACCAGCTCTTTATGCGCTTCTTTGACTGAAGGTGACTTATCCACCAGGTGATCGATGCAGCGCAGTGAAAGATTGATGTTGAATGTGTGGGGGAATTTGGGCGCATTGCCAAAACCACCGAAGCGATGGTCGAAAACATCGAGCAAGCGATCTGCAGCATCGAGAAGGTAGTCCTTTCTGATTGATTGAGCAGGGGCCAGCTTGCCTTCGCTGCGGGCATTCAAACTGTCGAGCATTTTCAAATGCTCGGTAACGCTACCGGAGCTTTCTTCGACTTCAAGGCGCCTGTCTCTCCATGCTTCGGTTAAAGCCTGGAGCAGTTGTGTGAAAGCCGGCATTGCCTGTCGAGGTTCTTTCGGAAAATAGGTGCCGCCAAAGAACGGCTTCAAATCAGGCGTCAGAAAAACAGTCATCGGCCAGCCGCCGTGCCCGGTCATCAACTGAACGGCCTTCATGTAAATCTCGTCGATGTCGGTGCGCTCTTCTCTGTCGACTTTAATATTGACGAAATTATCGTTCATCATCCTGGCGGTATATGCGTCTTCGAAAGACTCGTGCTCCATGACGTGGCACCAGTGGCAGGCTGCATAGCCGACGGAAAGGAGAATCGGCTTGTCTTCCTTCTTGGCTCTGGCGATCGCTTCTTCTCCCCAGGGATACCAGTCGACCGGATTGTGAGCATGCTGGAGCAGGTAAGTGCTGGTTTCGTGAATTAGCCTGTTGGTGCCTGGCATTAATTGAAGTGGTGTTTCAATGGATTGGGAGGCTTCAGGTTGCGGGGCTTCTTTTGAAGAGGGCGTTTCAGATGATGCGGGCGCTCTCCAGCTTGATGAAGCATCAGCTGCAGCCGGCGCTTGATCTGGAGCGGAAACCGCAGCATCAGCCGCGACTGCTGCTTTGGCCTCGTCTGGGAATTGATCGACCATTGAAGCGTTATTCTTCGATAAAGGATCAACGTACGCCGGAGAATCCGTTAGTGTCTTTACTGCAATGTTTACAGCCGCTTCCGAAACCGCTTCCGAAACCAATTCTTTCGTCTCGACATTCTGAGGTGCGGGAGTTTTTTGAGCTGAACCCTTTTGAGCTGAGCCCTTCTGTGCCGCTTCTTTCTTTGCGCCCTTTTTCTTTTTCGACGCTTTCACTTTCTGTCTCCTATTGCCAGACCGTAGGCCACAAGCGTCGATTCTACTGCCTTTTCCCATGTGATTTCCTTAGCGGTTGTCATTGCTGCTGAAGAAAGGCGTGACGCCAGTTCACGATCGTTCATCAAACGCCCTATCAGTGTTGCCAGCTCCTTGTGGTCGAGATGGTCCTTCAAGATGAGGGCGTCCTCGTTGTCGGTCAATATCTCCGAGACTCCGGACACAGCGCTCACGATCGGTACCAGCCCGCGCATCATCCCTTGAATGGGCGACATACCGAAGGGCTCGATTCGTGACGGCAGTACGATCGCTTCAGCCTGACGATAAATGTTCTCCATGTCGTGGCGGAAGCCCAGATACACTACTTCTTTGTTCAATCCCAGGCGTGCCAATCGGAAGGCATCGGCCGGTTTTTTGGACAAACCTGCAATCAGAAGACGGCAGTCCTTCTTATCAGACTTCAATTCTTTCATCGCCTCAAGAAGCACATCAAGCCCTTTCTTCCTGAATCCTTTGCCGACGAAGAGCAAGGTGAAAGGCTCGCCGTCTTTTCGTGTCGGTTTTGATTCCGGCTCAGTGGCAGGCGAATCAGCCAGACTGGCGCCCGGGTACGAAATCACGGACGGTTTTGTGCCAAGAAAGAAGGTCTTGTAGAAATCATCGCGGCAGGTCTTGGATGTGAAATTGAGACATTTTGCCGCTCTGGCAAGTTGTCTATCGACATCATTTCTTGCCTGATAGGCGGGGGTGAATGCGACTTTTCCACTATTGAGCAGGCGTTCCCAGACCTTGCCGACCTCAGACAGGCGAAAGACCGTGTGATTGTGGAAGGTGGCAACGTCGACCGGGCTTACTGGGTGATGTTGTGTGTGCACGATATCGAACGGCCCGGCAGCTTTTACCGCGGCAGAAGTTAGCTCCAGATACAGCTTCAGACGCTCAGATTTGGACAACTTCCTTTTCGGCAGGGCAAAGAGTTGAAATTTGAGATGCGGATGCGTCAGCTTCGACTGATTCTGCTCGCAAACAACCGTGACTTGAGCGCCGCGTTCGAGCAGACCTTCCACGATCTTATGGCAATATAGCTCGAGCCCGCCGGAAGGTGAAAATAAGCGAGATACCATGCAGACACGCAAGCCCGCCGGGTCAATGGCATTGGCGCTGCTGGATTTAGCTACGTCTGTTATTTGCACAGGTAAAGAACCAGCCCGAAGACTTCCAGAAGAGCTCAGGAAGGCTCATGATGGTTTGATGCTGTCGTCCGCTAAGTAGTCACTGCGGCTGACTTTGTCATTGAACCAGGTCGTTATGCAGGTGGTTGCGACTATTACGAGCAGGCTGGTCAATACAGACATCGTTGCTTTTCCCATGGGAGCCTTTTTACGAGTTAGAAAATTGTATCTGTGTCAGGCGGCATACGCATCGGGGTGAAAACTTATATCAATGAAATATAGTTAGCTTTCGGTCGCATTTCTCCAGATTTTCGGCGACCTGAATGTCCGCTTTTCAGTGATTGAGATCGGCGTGTTCAATCGCTATTTCATGAAAATGCCTATTGCCGAGTTAAAACGCTGGGTCTCGTTGAAAAAGCTCTCAATATGCGCACTTCAGAGAATGACTTTAATGAACCTTGCTGGAGCTTTCTGAAGAAAGTCAGCTCTCATCAGGGTTTCCTGAGGGATTTTCTTTGCGAGATTTTCCGAAAACCCCCACAAAAACGGTGGTAACAGCTAGAATAGAAACAGGTACAGCCTATCGAGTGTATTTAGGGTACATCCAGTCAGGTCGCCGATTCATTCAATCGGTCATATCTTGCGCATTTAGCTGTCAGCGTCTCTCCTTGTCACCATCGGAATCCATCATTGCCACTTACAAAATCCAGGTTTCCGCGTCTCATGGTACTTTTCACATCCCTAATCGGCTTCGTTGCACTATTTCTTTTTTCGATTTCGAGTCCGGCTGCTTTCGCTAAGTGCTCAGACAGAGAAGGCGCGCGCGGACAAATTGAGATCAAAGCCCCGGCCCGCATCGTCTGGGAAGCTGTACACAAGGAAAGAGCTGAAGATCCCGATCTCAGCTACAGCAAAGTAGTTGAAAAACTAGGCGACAAAATCATGCTGGAACAGAAATTCAACGGCATGCCGATTATTGGCGAAGCCGTTTGTTTGCTGGAACAAACCGAAACTTTGAACCAAAGAATCGACTACAAGTTGGTTCGCTCCGACAAATTTAAATCCTTGCGCGGCAGCTGGACTTTGACAGATTTGCCCGACGGCATAACGAGATTGGAACTGCATTCGGTGCTAAACACCGGCTTGCCTTTCTCCCAAACCATTGTCAATCATGTACTGAAAGGGCGCATAAACAAACGGCTAGAAAGAGTAAAAGCTTCGGCAGAAAGAATTCTGGAAGCTGAGTCTCTCAACGTCAACCCTGCTCTGGCCGGCAAACAAAACGGTCTGGACTAGCCGTCTGAGTACTGGGTGGCTTGTTTGCCACAGGCTTGATCGTCAGGCGCTGCTGTTTAGCGTTACGACCGGCCGGTATAACTGGTTTGGCAGTCTTCACAGGACAACTTGGAGATTTGTTTTCACAAAGGTTGATTGGCTGGGAGTTTAGCCGCCGGCGGCGGCGAGAAGTCCGTCATAAAGCAGGATGTTGGCGTCCAGGACTCCTTGCAAGCCATCCAGCACTGATTCGACACCATTTTCTCTGTCAGCAAAGAACACGGCCAGCGCTACAGACTCGTCTGAATGTTCTACTTCTACTGTCACGTGGTCGAACCATATATGTTGATCGAGACCGAGAAATGCGAATGATTTTTGCATGTGGCGAAATTCTTCAATGGCCAAAATTTCAGTGGCGGTGATGGCGCCTGCCGAAATTGCCGGAAACAAGAGATAAGCTTCCAGTCCGGTATTTTCCGGAAAGTAGAATTGCGGCACTTGTTGCATGTACTTTTTGACGCCGGCTGTAAGCGGAGCTTCACGCAGTTCTTCGGCAGTAACCCCGGACTGAAATGCCAGATCGTGCAGTTGTAATTGATGGCGATGATCGGGATTGCCGTTGCCGTATTCGTTGCGCACATTCTCGAGGATATAGCCCACAGCCTCCTCCGGCATTATTGTCGCGGCTTTGAGCAATAACCGGCGCAAAAGTGACGCGTGCGCGTCATAGTTGGCGAGAAAACCGCATAGCTGTTGATGATTGAGTTTTGTCCGATCGAGATAGTCGAATAACGGATGACTTGAGCAAGGATGCTCCGCAGCGATTGCTCTTGCAGTCGCTGCCATTTTTTCTTTGGTGATGGAAGATGGCACGCGCCCGGCTTTCAGGAGCGCCGCGCTTCCCGTAAGCTCAACCATGAAAATTTCAGGCTCCCGCTTTGGCAGCGGGTTCGCGCACGGAGGAAGCGGCTCCGGCGTTTGCTTCTTCAGGCTTTCCCAACTCGCCTTCAGCCTCTTCTTTCTCGAGCAGCCACTGCGCTTCCAGGGCTGCCTGGCAGCCGGTGCCGGCTGCAGTCACTGCTTGTCTGTAGACTGAATCCATCACGTCGCCGGCAGCGAAGACGCCGACCACGTTGGTCTGCACTGAGCCGTTCTTGGTTATGATATAGCCATTTTCATCGAGCGGCAAATGACCTTTGAACAAATCGGTGTTCGGCTGGTGACCGATGGCGATGAAAACACCGTCGGCAGGCAGTTCTTGCACTTCATTCGTTTTGATATTGCGCACTTTCACGCCTGTTACTTCGCCTTTTGAAACATCAGTGATGTCTTCCAAAACAGAATTGAGAAGATAGTTGACTTTGGTATTGCGCTTGGCGCGCTCAACCATAATCGCCGACGCTCTGAAGGCTTCACGCCTGTGAATGAGCGTCACGGACGTAGCGAATCTGGTCAAGAACATTGCTTCTTCAAGGGCGGTGTCGCCGCCTCCGACCACGAAGACTTTCTTCTCTTTGAAGAAGAAGCCGTCACAAGTCGCACAGGCAGACACGCCATGACCCATCAATTTGGATTCTGCTTCCAGCCCGAGCAATTTGGCTGAGGCTCCGGTGCAGATGATCAGCACATCGGTGATGATTTCTTCGCTCGAGGTTTTGATAGTGAATGGGCGTTTTGACAGGTCGATGGACTCTGCGTTGTCGTAGATGTACTGAGTACCGAAGCGTTCTGCTTGAGCAATCATTTGCTCCATCAGCTCCGGACCTTGAATGCCTTTCGGGAAGCCGGGGAAATTTTCGACATCGGTGGTAATGGTCAGCTGACCGCCGGTTTGCAGCCCTTGAATGACCAAAGGCTCAAGATTGGCTCGGGCTGCGTAGATTGCTGCGGTCAGACCGGCAGCTCCAGACCCAAGGATTGTCACTTTCTTTCTGATAGACATCGGCTCGTTACCCCGGACTCGTCATTAGATTGTAGGACCGGAAAGGGCTTATATTCAGGAGATTCACGATAACTTATCAATTGGCATCCCCCTTGAGCGAACCAATGCGCAGCTATCAAGGGCTCTGAACATCAGGCAACAAGGCTTTCTCTGGAAAACCCCGGCTTTGGGTTGCAAAGGAGTTTTTCAATTTAATCAGCCGTCGGCCGAATCCAGGCTGGTGACACTGGGCCTCAGCCCAAACGGCAAATTGATGCGCAATGAGTCGAAATCGGACAACAGCTTGAGCTTTTGCTCCTGCAATTTGATCATAGCTCTGGTTGCACCGGCATCCTGAGCGGCAACAGCTCCAACAAGCTGGCTCAACCGCTCGAGGTCGTTGAGCTTTCCGAGCAATTGCTGAGCGCGCACCAGCTCTAAATTGGTCAGACCGAAAAAGTCGGCAAGCAGATAGCGCCAGGCTTTCACAACCAGACGCAATTCGTGCAATTCGGCAGGAGTGTGGGCATGCGCTTCCAGAGCGCGGGCTGTATCTTCCTGTTCGGCAAGCAAGGGCTCCAGATGGCTGTAGGCGGACTGAAACAGCCTGGATGATCCTGCATGTTTGACGGCAATTTGTTGAGGGCGCTTTAAGAGAAACTTCAAAAGGTCTTTTGAAAGACGTTTTACTTTCACCCGCTCCAGCCGTTTTGCAACTTTCGCGCCGGCCCTGGCACGTTCTTTCTTGAATACTTTATTCACCGAAGCAGGCAGTGTGTATTCTTCGGCAAGTTCAATGTTTACGTCCCAATCTCGCGCCTGGCCCAGAAGTTTGTGCAGTTTTCTGAGCGGATTGCCGGTGCGCTTCCAGAATTTTTTCTCGTTCCAGCCGTCGCGCTCCAGAACGCTCCAAATAGATTCCCAGCGCCTGAGCACGACGCGGGTTTCATGCACGAGTTTTGGCGCCGGCTCTTTGCCAAGCTTCGCCTTGGCCAATTTTTTCAGCACTTTCTCAACGTCTTCGTATATGCCTAATGCGGTTTTCTGCTCGAGTTCCAGCCAGGCCTGCTCGCGCAAATGAGGCGGTGCCGTTTCCGGTGCCTCGCGTATGCCTTGCAGTCGACTGAGCCGATTTTCCAGAGGAATCAAAACCATAAACTATTTTATCCAGTCCTCAATAATCTGTTTTGAACGTTTGACCACCAGGTCTTTTCCGCCTCTTGCATAAACAGCCTGCGCCCGTTCGACAAAAGAAGGCATGGTCACTTTTCTATATTCCGGCAAGTGATGAGGCTGCCTGAGAAATTGGCGCAGCGGCTCTGCCGCGTTGGACCAGACAAAATTTTCCGCCAGCGCTCGTGATCCCTGGCGACATTGTTCTGCCCGTTTTGGATCGTTCAATAACTCCCCTATCGCGCGTACCCAACCGTCGACATCGCCATAATCGAGAGCACGTCCGGCGTTATGCGATTCGATTAATTCGGCCAGCTGATCGCCGCCAGTAGTCAGCACAGGCAAATTCGCCCAAAAATAGTCCAGCAGCCTGGTGCGAAATGAAAAACGTGTCTCCGGCAAATCGAAGTGCGCCGAAACTCCGATGTCGGCATCGAGCAAGAAATTGACGCGATCATCATAAGGCGTCCACTCTTCGTGGAAGAAAACTATGCGATTTAATACTTTCAATTCTTTGGCCAGCTCTTTGGCTTTCACTGCCATGTCCATCAAGGGCACCTGCGGATTTGGTGATTTCATGCCCATGAAAAACAAACGCAAATTGGCAATCGACTCAGAGGCGCGTGCAGCTGCACGAATGACTGTGAGCGGATCGAACCAATCCCAGATGCCGCCGCCCCAGAGTAGAAGTTTGTCTTCAACGCCTATGCCTTCGATGTTTCCTTTGGCTCCTTTGCCACGTCTGAGCGGCTTGCCCTCCTGCAGCCCAAAAGGAATTACGTCGATCAATTTGCGCATAGACGGATCGAATGAATACATATCGGGATTGATTCTTCCAAGCGCGCAATAGCGCCCCAGCCAGTAGTCGCGCTGGCGCTCGGAGGCGCAAACGGAAAAATCGCATGCCACCATATGCTGTTCCAGAACTTTATGCATCAGTCTGTAACTGGCATTGGCCGCCACATCCGAATTTTGATACTGAACCAGGATTGAAAACAGATAAGGGTCGTAGAGATCCACAGTCAAATACTTGCCCATGGCCGCCAATCCAGGATATGGCTTCAATACATTTGCCTGGATGAATATTGCATCATGCTCGCCGGCAAGTTTGTATAATGCCGATTTGCTCAACCCGCCCTTGAGCTGAAAGGTGTCCGGCAGATTTCGCCTTTCTTTCAATTCCCGGAGCACATCGTCAGGAATTTTGTGCGGTGTAAAGACTGTGACAGAAACTTCATCGGACAGAGCCAGCCCCAGCTCGAAAGCCCGGATTGCCGGACCGGCCATCTGCCTGGCGATCGGCTCTAGAGTGACAAAAATTATGCTTTTGCAGGAATCCACAGTTCTCATAAAAACGGCAAAATTAGAGCATTTTCCCAGCGCGCCATTATATCTCCTTCAGTAAAGCTAAGGTGGCTTTCAAGAGATTATGTACAATATGTGATTCGAACTGAAAGAAGTTCAGGCGGCATAAAGAAAATGGCAAACCCACTAATTAGCGTTGTAATACCCAACTGGAACGGGAAGAAATTCCTGGCTGGTTGCCTGGATTCGCTCTTGGCGCAGACCTACGAGCCGATTGAGGTAGTAATTGTCGACAATGGTTCGAAAGACGGGTCTGTAGAGTATCTCAAGGAAAATTACCCGCACGTAAAGCTCGTAACATTTCCGGTCAATACCGGCTTCAGCCCGGCTGTAAATGCAGGCATCAAAGCATCGACCGGTCAAATGGTGGCGCTTTTAAACAATGACACGGTAGTAGAGCCTACCTGGATGTCCGAGCTGATCAAAGCTATGGACGAGCATCCCGAAGCTGGCAGCGCCGGTTGCAAGATGCTGGCCTATGACGATCATGCATTGCTCGATGGCGCCGGTGATGGATACAGGCGCGGCGGCTTGCCAGGACGGATCGGACATAAAGAACGCGACACCGGTCGCTTCAATCGCAAACGCTATTTACTTGGCGCCTGCGGAGGCGCGGCTCTTTATCGCCGCGAATTGTTTGCCGATATCGGATATTTCGACGAAGACTATTTCGCTTATCTGGAAGATGTCGATCTCGGACTGCGCGCGCAAGCTGCTGGTTATAAATGCATCTATGTGCCGAGTTCTATTGTCTATCATCTGGGCTGCGGCACCACCGGTAGTGGCTATAGCCCGCTTGTTGTTCGCCTCTCCGCGCGCAATAATTGGAACACCATCGTCAAAAATATTCCCACACCGCTGCTTTGGAAATTTCTTCCGCATATTTGCTTCTGGCAGTTCTACTACCTGGCAGTCGTAACCATACGGGGCGGTCAGCTTTTGCCCTGGCTGAAAGGCACGTATGAGGCTCTGAAGCTCTTGCCCAAGATGCTTGAAAAACGCCGCGAGATCAATCGCCTGAGAAGAACCTCTGTGGAATATTTAGAACAATTGATCGTTGAAAGCGAAAGAGATTTAGGCGACTCCAAGACGCGCCTGTACAAACAGCACCTGGCCAGTATCAGCCGCTAGAGCCGGGAGTTTCCCCTCCTTGTGGAGGGCAGACGCCATGGCTCCACCTGGTTTAAAACAGAACCCACTCAGGCAGGGCGATGCATGGCGCAGCCCCTACAGCTCTACGTGTTTTCTTCCTGCGATCTGGGCAGCACTGCAAGCGCTTGCTGGCACAGTTTTACGGCTTCGCTCAAACGCATAACGGTGTTTTCCATTTGCTGGTGAGCTTTCGATGATTTGCGCGAATCGATCGAATCAATCGTCTGTCGCAGCGACGCAAGTGAATCTTCAAGCAACGACTCGGAGTTCAAAATCAGCTCCACCACTTGCTTAAGGCGATAGGTTTCGTCCTTTGCGCGGCAGTCGCCGCAATATCCGAGAATGTCAAAACGGCTGGAGCGGTGCTCGAAGCCTTTGCGTTGCGCTACTGACTTTCCAAAACCTCTAATCAAGTCGTCGATGAACTCAATAGTTAACCCGCAGCCCAGGCAAATCAAATGATCGTGATCCGGACCTTCCTCTGAGGGTTCGTATCGCATTCCGCGGTCGCCGGAAACTGTATTGACATTGCCGTCCGCTTTCAATCGATGAAGATTGCGGTAAACAGTGGAGAGACTGAGCTCATAACCCATTTCGATTGCGCGCTCGTAAACTTCAGCGGCTGTGACGTGGGTGCCTTTCGGGAATGACTTGACAATGGTGGAGATAGATTCTTGCGCCTGGCCGTGCCGTCCCATTTTTTTGCCGGCTCTGCTGAAACTTTCTTGGTCTTCACTTCCTTCTCGATCTTTTATATGTTGATCGCAGTCCATCTCTTCGGAATCAGAATCTAACTGTTCAAAACCGGAGTCTGTTTGTTCGACCTTGAAATCGCCGGCCTTTATGTTCGGCGATTTATTTTCAAGATTATCGCCAGGTTTGTTTGTCATCGCTTTGAAAATACTATTGAGAAAATTGTCAGCTCGTAAGTGGATGATATGGCCTCCGCATCTGTGCTGTCAAATTGCTGAGAGGCTGCCATTTAGCGGTCGTTACGTTGGCATAAACTTTGATTGTAAATAAACAGCCCTTTTCGTTTTTGCCTGCTCTCTTGACAATTGGTCTTGAAGCGCAGCTGGTCTGTAAATTTCAATATGATGTACGTCTTGACAGTAGTATGGTGAGTTTTTGTTAATTGACAGAGCAAATCGCAAATAGTAACGTTCTAACAGTCTCGGTAGTGAGAATGATTTGCAAAATTTGGCAAACTCCTTGCGGTCATTAGCATTGTCGTTGCTCTCGTAAGAATTCCCCGGTCAATTCGCATCTGTGTTTTTAGAATGCTCTTGTAATTTGATTGAGGAACCCCAAAAAATCGGAAAGTCGGCGCCGCCGGAGTACGCTCTCAAACTCCAAGCCAGTGCCGACTTTTTGCTTGGGCGGAACTAGATAGTGTGCGATGCTATTGCATGGAATTGATGCAAATCAGGTCAAGAAGTGAAAGTCACCATCAATAAAGAGAGCGCGGTGCCGATACGCGACCAGCTGATCGAGCAAATTGCTTTGCAAATTGCATCAGGCGCTCTCAAGAGTCAGGAAAAACTTCCCAGCATCCGCGCTCTTGCTCAGCGATTGGGCATTCATTACAGCACAATCACGGCTGCATACAATCATTTGGCGGGAGTCGGACTTCTCGATATCCGCCAGGGCTCAGGTGTTCGCGTCGCCGGAAAAGTAAAGGCGGAGGTCAAGCACACAGACCTCAATAAGATGTGCCAGGACTTTCTCGCCACTGTCAGCGAAAACGGTTTTTCACGCGAACAAGTGAAACCACTTTTGCAAAACATGCTTGAGAAGAAGCCTGTGAAGCGCCTGATCGTGGTCGACCGCAACAAAGATTTTCATGCCGTTCAGCTTGCGGAATTAAAGCCGGAATTTAAGCAGGACATCGTTGCGATGACCACGGAGGAAATGACCGAACACACCGATTGGCTTCCTGACTCGCTTGTCGTCACCAGCTTGTATCACGTTTTTGCATTCGAGAATTTGATTTCGGATCGCACCCGTTTGATCGTTTGCGATATCGAGCCGGCGCGGCAAGAACTGGATCACGTGCAGGCGCTCAAGGACGGTAGTCTGGTATTGCTGGTTTCATACAGCCAGACTCTTCTCAACATGGCGACGAAACTTCTGGCTGCGCAACGAGGAGAACAAATTGCAGTCAGATCCGTTTTGACCACTGATGAAACAGAACTTAAGTACATGATGAAGTATGCCACCATCGTCATCTGCGACCTGGCCAGCGAACCCGTGGTCGCCCAAGTGTCCGGAAAGACCCCATTTATGGTGTTTCGCCTCTATTCAAAGCACACAATCGAGCGCATTAAAGAGCGCCTGAAAAACTGGGGTTAGCCTGAAAACATTCGTAGTGGCGCATTGCATGCGCCTGATCAATATAAATGAGAGAACCATATACAGTGGCAGATATGCGGCCCCTGGGAGCGCCGGCGGCTTGCCGGCTTCGAACGCTGCCAAAATCAGCAAATGCCGCCAGGCTGGCAGCGCTCCCGGGTTTTCCTTACCGCTTGAGTGAACAACATTACAGCTAGCGCGGAATAACCCCCAGTCCCGGCCGATCCGATAGTTTTAAATAGCCATCTTCATAAACTGCGCCTAGATACGGATCGTCGGAAAGCAGCAATGCACCGTCCAGATCCAGGTGATCGGCAAGCGATGCCAGGTGCACTGCAGCGGTGACGCCCACTGAAGATTCAATCATGCAGCCGAACATAATCTGCATTGAAAATGCGCGAGCGGTGTGGATAACCTTGAGTGCTTCCAGCAAGCCACCGGTTTTAGCCAGTTTGACGACGACACCGTCTATGGCACCAGCCAGGCGGGCAACATCATTCGCGCGGCAAATGCTTTCGTCTGCATAAATCGGAATGGGTGAGCCTTCTTTCACCATCTTCCAATCATCATAGAGAGCATTTTTCGGCAAAGGTTGTTCGATAAATTGCACTCCGTTGTCGTGCAGGAATTTGGACATTTCAATGGCGCGTTTTGGAGTCCAGCCGCCATTGGCGTCTACGCGCAGGGGGAGATCCGGCGCGGCTTTGCGTACTCGTTTGATAATCTCGTGATCGAATGTGGTGCCTTGTTTTACTTTGAGAACTTTGTACCCCTGTTTAACCGCTTCTCTGGTTTTCTTTTCGATCATGTCCGGATCGGCGATGCCGATTGTGAAGTCGGTTATTGGCGCTTTAAGATTGGCCAGTCCAAGCATCTTATAAGTTGGACAGCTCAAGACTTTTCCGCACAGATCGTGCAAGGCCATTTCGACAGCCGCCTTTGCCGAAGCATTTCCGGCGATGGATTTATCCATGCGACCGGAGACCTCGGCGATGGCAAACGGATCGTCCCCCAATATGTCCTCTCTGGCAAATGTGCCGAGAACCGCTTTAACTGTCGCCTGACTTTCATTGTGGTATTCGGCTGGTGCAGCTTCTCCCAGACCGGTCAATCCCTGGTACTCGAGTTTGACCAGCACGTTGTGTGTTTTTTCCGATGTTCCATACGAGATGCCGAACGGATGCGTCGTGGTCATCTCCAGTGGCTCGAAAGTCAAACTGATAGCGCGCGTAGTTGTCTTCACTTGGTATTCTCCTGATTGGCGATGACCGCGTCGAAAAGCTCTTTTACTCCATCACGCACGGGATCCTGGCAGGGCAGCCCGGTTTCCTCGCGGGCTTGGGCGATGGCACGGTCGCCATCTTCCTTGCTCATGCCCCATGTATTCATGGCAATTCCCACAACTTTTGAAGGTCTCAAAAGTGATGCCATGTGCTCGTTTGCTTTGATTGAGGCAGTCAATGACGGCAAGGGAAGCGGTAAATCGCAAATATTGGTCTTGGTGGCTTTGCTTACGAGAATCATGCTTCTTGGTGCGGCACCATGAATCAATGCCAGACTCACGCCTGAAAAGCCTGGATGTGACAGAGATCCCTGCCCCTCGACAAAAATGTAGTCGTGGTCTTTAGCTGCGTCGATGACCATTTGTTGTGTAGCACCAGCCATGAAATCACCGATTACACGGTCGATTGCGATGCCTTCGCCGCAAATCATGATGCCGGTTTGCCCTGTAGCAACAAATTTGCCGCATTTGCCGCGGCGCCTGGCCTCTACGGCAAGCTCCAAAGAGGCAGTCATTTTGCCGACCGAACAGTCCGTGCCAACGGTCAGTACGACATGCTGTTTCAAATCCTTTGCAAGCCCGGCGCCCACAGGCAGTGGCATAGGCGGTTTGCGAACGTCGAAGAGCCGCCTTCCGTGACGCTTTGCAATTGAGGCGATTTCTTCGTCGTTTTCCAAAAAATCATGTAAACCATTGACTACATCCATCCCGGATTCGAGCGCATGAATGATGTCTTTTCGCCAGTGAGCCGGCAATTGCCCGCCTGTCCAGGCTGTTCCCAGAAGAAGCGCTGTCGGTGAGTATTTCAATGCGTCGCTGACAGAAGCAACAATCGGCGCGTCACAGTTCAAACCCACTGCCTGGCGAACGGTAGTACCAGATTTTTCGCTGTCAATGACCGCCGCCACCGGGTTTTGCCCGTATCTTATGACGCCTTCAGCCGTTTTAGCGTGTTTTTTTCCAAATTCGCCTTCTGCATAGATTGCCAGACGCGCCTGGGGTTCGAGGTAGGTTGCCACAGCCCGCTCCATATAACCGGTGAGATTTCAAGAAAGCAGCCAATTGTGGCTACATATATTGTTAAATGACAAATCTAGCAAGAATAGGTCATCAATACCCTAGAATTATAAGAGGAGTCTTCTGTGGGGGATTCTTTCATCCAGCGCCGGACGGGCACCGCCCAGGAGCGCGCGGATGCTCGGGACACTTCTGAACGAGAGCCCGGCTCTTGATTGTGTTTCGAATGTTGAGAATTTAGTTTAGCTTCGGATCATTTATCCGAGCGCATGTCAAGATCAGTCTGGGAGACCGGTTGAATGTCCACGGAAGAAGAAGACAAAATTTCCAAGCCCGACTCTGAGGGGCCGGAGGCACAGGCGCCGACTAATGGTGCTAGTGAGCCTTCCCGGGAATTAGAGGCGCCCAAGAAGGAAGAAGAGAAGGGCGGCTCGCGCATGAATGCTGCCAAGGCTTTCTACCGTGCCATGTATGCCGGAGAAGACGCGGCTCCTGAAGATTTCGGCATGGATATGGGCAGACCGGCCGGGCAAGGGCAGTCTTCGGCGGCCGACACTCAACGCATTCGGGACCTCGAGCAGCAAGTCACCGAGCTGGAAGCAAAGAATACCGAGACCGACACTCACCTGAAGCGCATGGCCGCTGACTTCGAGAATTACCGCCGCCGCACCGAGAAAGAGCGCGAAGAATTCGCATCCAATGGTGCATTGCGTGCTATTGAAGCAATCTTGCCTGCGCTTGACGATCTGGACAGAGCGCAGCAGACGCTCAATGCCAATATGGACGCCAAAGCCATTCTTGATGCTTTCAAGCTATGCGCTAATTCTTTCACCCGCTGCCTGGAGCAAATCGGCGCCAAGCCTCTGACCGTAATCGGAGAGCCGTTTGACCCCCGCCTGCACGAACCGGTGCAGGAAATCCGCACCAACGAATATCCGGATTCGACAGTTATTCACGAACTTCGGCGCGGATTCATGTTCAAAGATCGAGTATTGCGCCCGGCGCTGGTCAACGTGACAGCTTCACTGTCTGAAGAAGAAGCCGCTGAGCAAGAAGCCGCCAAAGCAGAAGCGGTTGCCGCAGCGCCTCCTCAGCCGGCTGCAACGCCGGATTGGGTGGAAGAAGTGGCGGCAGCAGAAGCGGCACCGGCTCAGAATCAGGCTTTAGAAACGGCTGAGCCGGCCCCGGCTGTGGCAGAGGCTGAAGCAGCGCCTGAAGCTGCAGTGGCAGCACCGGCACCAAGTGCCGATCAAGCCTTGCAAAAACTGGTGAAAACGGATGACAGACGATCGGGTACGGAAACAGTAGACATAAACCTTCCGCCCATAAATGTATTGCCGGACATGGAATTAACCGCTCCGCAAGCTGCCGATGTCGATGGAGACGAGACGGTGCAAGTCTACGAAATTTCGGAAGAAGACGCCAACGCTCCCAGCGAAGACCTGGCGGAAGCACAACCAGCAAAGGTTTCTGATGACTAGTGACCGGATCATCGGCATAGATCTCGGCACCACCTTCTCGTGCGTAGCCATTATGGAAGGTGGTAGTCCGAATATCGTGCAGAATTCCGAAGGCGCGCGCACTACACCGTCTGTGGTGGCGTTTACAAAGTCGGGCGAAAGGCTGGTGGGAGAACTCGGCAAACGTCAGGCTGTGACTAATCATCAACGCACCGTTCAGTCGATAAAGCGCGAGATGGGCACAAACTATCGGGTCAATATCGACGGTGTCGACAACAGTCCCGAACAAATCTCGGCGATGATTTTGCAGAAGTTGAAAGCTGATGCCGAAGCCTATCTTGGCGAGGCAATCAGTCGCGCAGTAATTACGGTTCCGGCATACTTCAACGACCTGCAAAGGCAGGCTACACGAGATGCCGGTCAAATAGCCGGTCTTGATGTAATGCGCATCATCAATGAGCCGACAGCCTCGGCTCTGGCCTATGGTCTCAATCGTCTATCCGAGCACGCCACCATTTTGGTTTTTGACCTCGGGGGCGGTACCTTCGATGTTTCGATTTTGGAAATCACCGACGGTGTTTTCGAAGTCAAGGCGACCAGCGGCAACAATCGCCTGGGTGGAGATGATTTCGACCAGACCATCATCGATTGGCTGGTTGAGGAATTCCAAAGCTCGACTGGCCTTGACATCTCCGGCGATTTGATGGCCAGGCAGCGTTTGAAAGAAACAGCAGAAAAGGCGAAAATCGAGCTGTCTACGGCTATCTCCACCGAAGTGAATCTGCCTTTCCTGACCGCCGATGCGTCCGGTCCGCGACATTTGCAAGCTACGCTCACGCGCAGCAAGTTCAATGAATTGAGCCACCATCTGGTCGAGCAGACGCTTGGCCCGTTGCATCAGGCGCTGGAAGATGCAGGACTTTCGCCGGACAGTATCGAGCAGATCATTTTGGTGGGCGGCTCCACGCGCATACCTGCCGTCCAGGACAATATCCGCCGTTTCTTCGGCAAAGACCCGTCTAAGTCGGTGAATCCCGACGAAGCTGTAGCACTGGGCGCCGCCATCCAGGCGTCCATTCTGGCCGGCGAAGTGCAAGATGTTCTGCTTCTCGATGTTACGCCCCTGTCTCTCGGAATTGAGACGGCCGGCGGATTGTTTACGCGCATCATCGAACGCAACACGACGATTCCCACCAGCCGCACGATGACTTTCACGACCACAGAAGATGGCCAAACGTCAGTTGAAGTCCATGTTTTGCAGGGCGAGCGAGAAGTGGCCAACGCCAATATGTCGCTTGCCAAATTCCATCTGGATGGCATTCCGCCTGCACCCAGATCGGTGCCGAAGATTGAAGTGACTTTCGACATCGACGCCGACGGAATTTTGCATTGCTCGGCGCGTGACCACGGCTCGGGCATTAAGCACTCTATTACTGTACAGCGCAGCACCGGCTTGACTCCGGAAGAAGTGGAAAGTTTGCAAAAAGAAGCGGAGCAGTACGCCGATCAAGATCGCCAGACAAAAGAGAAAGTGTCGACGACTGTTCAGGCAGAAGCCCTTTACGCCGAAGCTGAGCGCACCATTGAAAAGTACGGAGACCGTGTTGATAAGGCAGTGGTAGAAAAAGTAAAACGCTCAATGCTGTCGGTGCGCGAAGCACTGTCCAGAGAAAACCTCGAAGAATTGAAGTCGCTCAAAGCCGGCCTCGATGTTTCACTTCTGGAGTTGGGGCGCGCAATTCACACAACCGGCAGACAGAGTGTTCAACCCAGCGCCAAAAAGAGAAATTCGCTTTTAGAGTCCGGACCCATTGAGTTGGGCGAACCCGGGCAATTAAAGCCCGAACTTTTGATACAGGCGGAAGCCATGATCAAAGAAGCCGAAAATTTCATCGAACAGAATTCCACTCTTGATGCAGTGCTCATCGATCGACTGGCCAGAGCCGGAGCGGTCATGAAAAAGGCACTGGAGGCTGGTAATTCGGAAACAGTGAGAGCTGAGATCAGTATGCTCAACTCGATGCTACAAGAGTGCAGACGCTCTCTTGCCACCGGTGCCGACAATAACAAGAAGGCGCCCGGCGGCGAATCGCTTGATGCGGGTCGCCAAATAACTTTTAGTGGGGGAGATTCCTGATTGAAAGCCGTATTCTGAATTGATATGCGCTTCTGCCAGGAAAACTAAACAGGTATCACGATGGCTACTATGGCAAACCAGAATAAAAAGGATTACTACGAAACTTTAGGTGTATCCAAAAGCGCCAGCCCGGAGGAGATCAAAAAGTCCTTTCGCAACAAAGCGCGCCATTTGCACCCGGACAACAAAGACTCGGGCGACGAGCAAGCCTTCAAAGAGCTTGCCGAAGCATACGAAGTCCTGTCCGACGCGCAGAAGCGCTCCACTTATGACCGCTACGGGCATGAGGGCGTGAAGGGCGCCGGACAAGGTTTTGACAATTTCGATTTCAGCAATTTCTCCGGATTCGGCATGGATGATATCGTCGATATGCTCGATTCATTCTTCGGCGGCGGCGGCGGCTCATTTAGAGGCGGCGGCAGGCGCGGTGGCCCGGAGCAAGGCGCTCATCTGAAATACGATCTGGAAATTGAGTTTTTGGAAGCCGTATTCGGCGCGGAGAAAACCATCAACATACGCCGTCTGGAAGAATGCGAATCATGCAGCGGCACCGGTGCCGCTCCCGGCAGCAGTCCTGTTCCGTGCGTGACCTGCGCCGGTGTCGGACAAGTACAGCAGGTGATCAACACCTTCTTCGGTCAAGCTTTAAGAGTGATTGCTTGCCCCTCCTGCCAGGGCTCCGGAACCAAAATCGACAAGCCTTGCAAAGACTGCAAAGGAGAAGCTCTGGTCCGCAAACAGAAAGAGTTTCAACTGAAAGTGCCGGCCGGAATTGACGCCGGCACACGCCTGCGCGTACAAAGCGGTGGCGATAAAGGGCGCAAGAGTGGACCATACGGTGACCTCTTTGTCGTATTGCATATAAAGGAACACGAGACTTTTGTGCGCGACGGCGAGACCATTCATATCCGCCAGCCGATTAGCTATTCGCTGGCTGCCCTCGGCGGAGAAATACTCGTACCGACAGTCGAAGGCGCCAAGCCGCTCAAAATCAATGCCGGAACTCAAACAGGCACCACAACTCAAATGAGAGGAATGGGTGTGCCTCGCTTCACGGGGCAACAGAAAAAGGAAACTAGGAGAGGCGATCAAATTGTCCATCTGGTTGTAGAGACTCCCACCAGATTGTCCGGCGAAGAGAAAAAACTTTTGGAAAAATTGGCCGAACTGCGCGGTGAAAAATTGATCGTATCTAAGAGCGATTTGGCAAAGGCCGAACAGTCCATTAAGGAAAAACAGACCGGAGAAAACCTCGAAAAGGGTGAAAGCGAGCCAGCTGAAGAGCTGAAAAAAGAAACAAGCAAGAATGCAAAGAGCAAGGATAAAAAGGAAGACCCTTCCAAAGATGAATCATTTTTGGACAAGATCGTGGACGCCTTCCGGCCGAAAAATGGCGAGACGCAAAAGTAAAGAAAAGATTTTTGGCGCTGCCGTGCTTGCTGTAGTTTCGGCGATTGGTCTTTGTGCGCCATATGCGTCGGCAACCAGACTGCCTGCCGATCTGAAGAGTCAGATCGGAGTCCACTTGCCTGCGGTCAAACTTTTTCGTCTGGATGGCTCGCTGCAGACCGGAAGCGGTGATTTGTATTTGCCGCTTATGCCGCCTCAGGGATTTCAACCGGCAAGAAATCCTGGCGTTGACGCTGTTTTACCGTCGGCTGAAAATCCTGATTTGATAGTCTTTTCGAGTGGCTGGACTTTCTTGCGTGTAGTCAAAGAAGGACCGCATCGCACACTGAAATTACCTCAGTCCCTGCCTGAAAAAATGCGAAAGCATATTCTTGCATCGAAGTTTCCCTTCGATCTGCTTGTGCCGGATGGATTTATATTGCCGCTATCTCTAAAGTCAATTCGCGGCGATGTGTCTGTTTCGATCATCGATGATTTGTCAATTGCCAGGCAAGCAAATGTAGGCGAAATGCCTGCATTGAGCGGCTCTGGAGTGGTGATCGCCACCTCTCCAGGTTGTGGAAAGTTAGCGCTTATCGACGATAAGACTTTCAAAAAGATCGACGAATTTCCAACCGAAGGCACTCCATGCGGTATCACTTACTTTGGTGGCATTGTATATGTGGCAGATCAAACCAAGCATCGAATTCTGCAGTTTGATCCGACCAAGCGCGCATTTCTCGGTCAAATCGACCTGCCCACAAAGTGCGCACCCAAAGGTGTAGCTGCCCTCATACCAGGCAAACTGCTCTATGTTTCCGAAAGTGCTACCAATCACATTGCTGTATTAGAACTTCCTTCCGGTCGTCTGCTTCTACGCACGAAAGTTCCTGCCGGACCGGGACGTATGGCCATAACGCCAAGTGGAACCTATCTTCTCGTTCTCAATGCCACCGCTGGTGCGCTCACTATGCTCACCACTGCCAACCAGAAAATGGTGGCATCGATTCCAATTGGGCCGGCTCCGGGCTTTATGACGGTAAGCAAAGACAGTCAGTTTGCTTACGTCGCCAGTAAGGGAGCCAACACGGTCAGTATCGTCGAGCTGGGCAGCAAGAGAGCTGTGGTGCATAA
>JADZFV010000374.1 GCA_020854255.1 Candidatus Melainabacteria bacterium
GCCACCAATTTATGCATGTAACGATGGCGGGCCTTGTAAACCGCTCCACTGGTGCCGGAGCCCAGCAGTGCCAGAATTTCGTATCGGTCGGCAAAAACGCTGCCAATCAATGCGTCTTCTTTCATCTCGCTTCCGTCGTAAGGACAGCGTGTGAATTCCTCTCCCAATCTGACGCGGCACTTGGTACAGATCTTCGATACCTTGAATTCTTGTGAGTTTTTTGCCTGACGAGAGACTTTTGTAGTAGGTAGATTGGAGCCTGACCAGGAAACCTTTTGAATCAATTTCTTCAAATAAGCCTGAACTTCACTGTCCTTAAGCCCTACTTGCAAGCCGATTTCGTGCGAGCTGGCACCTTCCAAAATCAAAGCCAGTACTTTCAGCTCGCTTTCCGACAGAGCCATTCTTTCACTGGTAATATGCGGATCGGCCATTTTTGCCGAGTGCAAAACACGCCGAGCGATATCATCATCGAGCCAGGCAGCGCCTGCGGCAACCGAATTGATCGCAGTGTTTAATTTGGCGCTGGAGATATCTTTCAGGCAGTATCCGTCGGCACCGGCTGCGAGTGCGGCAAAAATCGATTTATCTTCTTCATGACTGGTTAAAATCATGACGCGAGTGTTCAGCTGCTCCTTGATGCGGCGGGTCGCCTCGATGCCGTCGAAGCCGGGCAAACCGATGTCCATGAGCACTACTTGCGGAGTTAACTCCAGTGCCATTTGAACCGCACTGGGACCATCGACGGCAATGCCAACAACTTGTATATTGCGCATGTATTGAAGCGTCAGATTGAGACCCAGACGCAAAACCTCCTGGTCTTCAACCACCAGGACTGTGATTTGATCGCTGGCACGGTTCTCTTCCACTTCAAATCGTCTTGCAGTATTCATCTTGCAACCTCAAGACAGGTGGCAGTCAACATGACTGCCAACCGACTAAACGAACGAATAAAAATGTTCGCCCAAGCCCTTTCCCATACCAATATGGCATCCAGGCAGGCAAACGCGCATCACTCAAAAGTGGCAAACGCGGGTGATTTACAGCTCACCCTCTCTCCCACACTAAAGGCTGACCGGCAAAACCCTTCTCTACCCGGCGACTTCCTCTTCCGGCTCGGACCGGTCGTCCTTCTGATCCTGGCTGCCGGCATCTTCACCCATTTGTACCTGGTCATAAGCCTGGTCTAGACGTCGGTATACGTCAGCCAGTGCTACCGTGCTCACTATTGAAGCCGGAATCACTCCCACGACGAAGCAAATCAACCCGCCGAAAATGACCATACAGAGGACAAAATAGAGAAAGGCAATTTGCAGCAAGTGCCCTCTGGTTATATGAAAACTTCTTTTCAGAGCCCCAATTGGGCCCATGAATTGATCGACTATAAGAAAGCTGTATAAGCCGGTAGCCAGACCAATGTAAATGCCAGGCAGGATGAGCGCAACCGAACCAATTAAGACGACCAGAAAAAAGAGCAGACTGGCTGTGGTAAATGGGATGAGAAACTTAAATCCGGACAGTACATCACCGATGCCTGCCGGGGAATCATCCATACACAGCAACACAACGCGAGTGTAAAGCATGAGTGTGATGACATTGACCGCCACGCTTATCACTTTCAAAAACCAGGGTGATTGGTGGTCTTCAGCAACGAAAGCAAAGATCATGGACGCCGTATTGATCATGGCATGCGGAATCCAGAGGATTATCGTCCACGAAACCAGCCCCACCCACCGCCTTGAGAGCACGTCCCAGCCGTATTCAAGGGACTTGGCTATGTGGAAGGGATGTCGGTCGGACATGCTTGCTCTCCAGGGCACTGCTGCAATACCCAAGGTTATACCCGGCTTAAAAAAGATAGTCAGGGAATATTCGTCAAATAAACAGAAAACATCTAATAACTATATTCGGTTCTGGCATCGATTACCTTCCCAATTTCGTTGCCTTGTCTATTGAAATAGCGTATCTTTAAGCCTACCGGCGCGCCTTATGGCCGCCCTGGAAAGTGCCTGCAGTGGCAAAATTTACGACTAACAATCCGACGTCTGCGTCGCTGCCAAATTCGGCGGCATCGGCTATCGACAATCAATTTACCGATATTGATGAAACTCCCCTGGCTTTAAGAGAGCTCTCTTTTCGGCATCCGCTCAGGCGGTATCAGCAAGAAATTCTTGAGCTGGTCAAAATCAAAATGGAGCGCGGCGAAAGACAGCTGCATATCGTCGCTCCGCCGGGTGCCGGCAAAACCATCATCGGCTTGCAATTGATAAGCACGCTGAAAGTGCCGGCACTGATTCTTACGCCCAATACGACCATCCAATCGCAGTGGGGGCAGAAGCTCGATTTGTTCATTCCCGATCATCTGGCGGGAATGCTCAATTTGACGGAGATTCTCGGCACGCATGAAGACCAACCGCTGAAGCCAATCACGGTTCTCACCTATCAAGTCCTTTCGACGCCGGGCAAAGGAGAGGAGTATCTGGAAAAACTGGCGCATCAGAATTGGTCTCAGGAAATTGCCAGAGGAAGGTCGATTTCTTCGGGCGAGGCTGAACTGAGAATTCTCGATTTGATGCAGAACAATCAAAGTGCTTATAATCGCGAAATGTCCAGGCATGTGAGCCGTCTTCGCAAGAAGCTTGCCGACGTGATGGACTTGAAGGAAGTTCTGCACAAAAACGCATTTCAGTTGCTTCAAGCGCTGCGCCGTCAGAAAGTTCGGCTGGTTCTATTCGATGAGTGCCATCACCTGACAGACTACTGGGCGGCAATTATGTGTCTTTTAGTCAAGCATCTGGACGACCCTATCGTGATCGGGTTGACCGGAACACCACCGGAAGGAAAAACGAAACTTCAGGAAAATCGCTATCTGTCTCTGGTCGGTGAAATCGATTATCAGGTGCCCACTCCCGCGCTTGTTAAAGAAGGCGGTTTGGCTCCTTTTCAGGACCTGGTTCTTTTCACACAACCAACCGAAAAAGAGTTCCAATTTCTCGAATCGCAGCACATCGACTTTCATCGCCTCATATCGGATCTCGCAGGCATCGAGCAGCCGCAACCGCAGTTCGAACAGGAAGGCTGTACCGGTGAAGATCAAGATGAAGAACATGACGACGATCTGGACCCGGCGCCGGAGCCAACAACCGCCAGTTCGCATACGGCTCTGGCTGCGCCTCCATTGAATGCCCGACCTGGCGATTTGATCTCTGCGCAGTCTGTTTCTGCTGAATCTGCTGAATCTTCCGAATCTTCCGAATCTTCCGAATCTTCCGAATCTTCCGTGCCACCTTTGACGGAGTGGGTGCTCAGTCGTTTGAACGAGACTTCGTACGACAAAGATACAGGTACCTTCAGAAGCTTTGTTCATTTGCGCCCTCAATTCGCCTCGGCTCTTTATCGTTTTCTCTCCAAGACAGGACGTCCACTTCCAGGCAATATTCGAGTAAGTGAAGAGCTGCTGCAGTCGCCGACCATTGACGACTGGATGATGATTCTTGAAGATTTTGCGTCGCACAGATTGAAGGTGAGCCAGAACAAAAAGGATCATGAGCTGTACGACCAGGTTCGCACTTCCATGCGAAAGCTCGGCTATGCGATTACCGAGCAGGGACTGCGCAAAACCGCCTCGCCTATCGATCGCGTTTTGGCATTCAGTCGCAGCAAGACGCACGCTGTGTGCCGAATTCTCGATACTGAATATGCAAGTTTGCAAGATCGATTGCGTGCGGTAGTCGTCACCGATTTTGAACGGATGTCGGCCACTTCCGTAAAGTCATTGAAGGGTGTGCTTGATGCGGAGGCGGGGGGAGCGGTAGCGACTTTGCGTACGCTGCTTGCCGCTCCGATATCGGCGGTTTTGAATCCTTGTCTGATTACTGGTTCTCTGGTTCTTGTCGACAGGCGGATCAAAGATCAATTTATCAAAGTATTCGCAGCATGTCTGAAGCGTGATGGACATGATGTGCAGCTTGTTGCCGATGACGATGAGAAAGAACCGTATGTGGAAATCAGTGCCAATACCACTCACTGGCAGTCCCGTCTGTATGTTGCTGTTGCCACCGAGATCTTTGAATTGGGAATCACCAAGTGTTTGATTGGAACGCGAGGGCTGTTTGGAGAGGGTTGGGACAGTCAGTCGCTCAACACGTTGATCGACTTGACCACGACAACCTCGCCTGTTTCTGTAAAACAATTGCGCGGACGCTCTATTCGCATACATACTAAGGATCCGCTGGGTGGAAGAAAGGTCGCCAATAACTGGGATGTAATATGCATCGCACCGTCTCTGGAAAAGGGCCTCAACGATTACCACCGTTTTGTGCGCAAGCATGACGGCTATTACGGGATTGCCGACGACGGGCAAATTGAATGTGGTGTCGGGCATGTGCATCCGTCATTTTCGGAACTTACTCCTGCCGAGGTTTTTGCGTCGGCAGTCGATCTTAACAACGAAATGCTGAAGCGGGCGCTGGTTCGCGATCAAATTTATGACTTGTGGAAAGTGGGCAAGCCCTATCACAATCGCACCCTCGGTTGTGTGGAATTGACGCCCTTGAGAAAGCTGAATCTGACCCCGGCTTATCTAAGGCGCAATGCCGGTTACAAAGATCACGCCAGAGAAATGCGCGCCGCGCTGACTGGAGTCTACGTCGAGCATGCGGCCATTGGTTTCCTTACTGCCTCTGCCGTCGGCCTTGGCGGCGCCTTCTGGGGCATGCCTGTTCTGCTTGCCGCCCTGCCCTTTGCGGCAGCTATGATTTTGGCATTTAAGCGCCACAAACAACTTTTTTCGAACTTTCAAGAACAAGTGTGTGAGCCCGGCACAGTCGAGTCCTCGCTCGTGGATATGGCAATTGCCCTATTGTCGGCGCTTAAGAGAGTCAGACAATTGCCGAAATATGTACAGAAAGAAAGCATTAAAATATCGCAGCGCTCTGACGGCAGCTATCGTGTTTTTCTGGATGACGTCGAACCTGGACACTCCAAAACTTTCACCACTGCGTATAAAGAGCTGATGTCGCCAGTGGAATGTCAGCCGTACTTGATTCCGAAATACGAGTTTGCCCTGCCATACGCTGATGGAGACAGGCAGTCAAAAGATGCAGTAAAGCGCAAACGACTTTTCTTCAAAAGCTATTTGCGAGGAGCAGCGCAACCACGCATTGCCACCTATCACATAGTGCCGCGGATTCTGGCCAGATCGCAAAAAGGGCGAGAGGCTTTTCAGGATTCATGGAACAAGTATGTCAGTCCTGGTTTTATTGTAGAAACCGAAACCAGGCCTGAAGTACTGCAAAAATATTTCGGCATGGGGCCAAGTCTGGCCGAGCGGCTCTTATGGGAGTGAAGGCGCGAGCGCGGATATTCATATTTTTGGCAACTGCCTGGCTGGTTGTCTCGCCTCTATTGAATCAAGCCGCAATGGCCAGAGATACTTTTTCCTGCGCCAAAGAAAAAGGTGAATATTTATTCTCCAGAGGTGATATCGATGGAGCTATCGCCGCCTTCGAAACTGCCTGCCAGTTAAAGCCCGAGGCATATGAAGTCCATCTCAATTTGGTCAATATGTATTTCAAAAAAAATCAGCTTGCCCGTGCCATAGAAGTATGCAAAACCCTGATCCAACTTAAGCCTGGCAGCAAGGACGCGCACGTCATGCTGGCTAATCTGTTGCGCAGCAAAGGTGATAACAAGCAGGCGATCGAGGAGTTTCAACAGGCGATGAAATTGGGAGCCCGTGATTCATCGATTTATTCCGCTATCGGATTTTTATATATGAATGACGGCGATCTTGCGCGCGCCGAGCAATTTCTTCGCAAGGCCGCCGCCGAAAAAGAACAACCGGTCGACGCTTTTATCGGACTGGCAATTCTTGATTATAAGAAGAAAGATTTTCCCAGTGCACTTATCGATCTAGACTGCGTGTTAAGGGAAAAGCCTGCTTCGGCGGAGGCTCGCAAACTCAGAGGTGAAGTCCTTTTGGAACTGGGCCGACTTGATGATGCCGAAGTCGAGCTGAAAAAATCTATTGCAATCATGCCGGCATTGCGATCTGCTCATATGGCGCTGGCAAATGTTTACTTTCGCAAAAAAGATCTGGCTCAGGCTGAAGCCGCGTTGCGCAAAGTTCTTGAATTGCGCGAAGAGGACGCTGAAATGCACTATGCTCTGGGTGTGATACTCGATCGGCAGGGAAGACCAATTGAGGCGGCCGGTCAGTTTGAGCTCGGAGCGCAAACTGATAGAAACCCGGTGTCTGCTGAGCGCATGCGCTCACATGCTGCGGAACTCAGACAGCAGTCTATAGACCTGACTACCAACAAACAATACAAGTCCCTCCTTAATTTGGGCGGAGAGCCGACACCTGAATCTGTATTTGGATTGCAATACGACAAATTGGTGAAATGAGGAAAAAATAAATAGATTCCTTTGATTCAAAGAGAGAAAAGA
>JADZFV010000375.1 GCA_020854255.1 Candidatus Melainabacteria bacterium
ACGATTTTTGCGCCATATTTTTGCACCATCGGCATGACCGCACTGCCTGCAGCCACCAGCGTTTCTTTATTGGCCAGCGCGATTGTTTTTCCTTTCTCAATCGCCTTTGCAGTCGGTTTTAACCCCAGAAAACCGACGACGCCCGTAACCACCGTGTCCGCGCCACTTTCGGCGGCGACTGTTTCCAGTCCTTTGGAGCCGGTTTCGATTTCGACAAGAACGTCAGAGCCAAGTCTTTCGATCAGACTTTTTCTGTTTTCGAAAGTAGGCACAGAGACTACAGCCGGGCGAAATTCTCTTATCTGGTCGGCTAAAACGTCAAGATTGCCGGCACCTGCAGCCAGGGCGACCACTTCGATAATGTCTTTGTGAGCCGATGCGATGTCGAGCGTCTGCCGCCCGATCGAGCCGGTTGAGCCTAACAGACTGATCTTCTTGGTTGCCATTATAATTCCGGAACCACCTGACTACTTGTCTTTCGGCTAATTTTACTACCTTCGCCGTCTTAGCATTTGTATGCGGGTTGCCAACACTTCATAAACTGTCCCTTTTAAAGCTGATTTAAAGCAGCCTCTATGGTTAACTTCTCCCAACTGGTTTGGAAACAAGGAGCTTTTCATGCTTTGCAAATCTGCCGTTTCGCGCGCGGTGAAAACGATCGTCGTTGCTTTGACCATTCCGCTGTTTGCCGGCTGCATCGCCGAACAACGCTTAGGCTGGTCGCCGGACGGAAAAAAATTGGCGGTGGTCGGATCTGACGGCGTGCGGGTGTCGATTGATGGAGGATTCCATCTTGGAGAGCCGGTCGAGGAAGACGCGCAGATTGTATCGTGGTTTTCCGACTCAAAACGCATTGTCGTCGTGACAAAAAAGCCATGCGAAACCTGGGCGGACTTAGAAAAAGACGTCGACAAAGACGAAGTCGACTCAATCAAGGCGAGTGCTGCACAATTCCTCAAACAACTGGAGAATTGCCAGGGCAACTACACCATCTGCCGAGATAGACTGCGCAAAGAAAATTTCAACAGCAATTACTTGTCGCAAGCACTGTTTTATTTGCGCGCAACTGAAAATGAGCGAATGACGCGGCTTGTTGGTCGCGATTGGAGAGAGTTCAAAATCAGCGCATCCACAGTTCCCGTCTCTACGATCAAGGTTTTTTCAGTAGAGGGCAATGGTGTTCTGCACCTCAAACAAACCCTAGATCGAACTACCGATGAATTTGAGTCGGCAAAGGTCAGTCCATCGAATGAATTTGTCTCTTTAGTCGATAATGACGCAAACCTCTGCTTAGCTTCCACTGAATCTGGTGATAAAGGTGTCAAGGAAATCGGCTGGGGATTTGGGAAATTTCCTGATTGGGGAGTCAATGCCGATGTAATTTATGGATTGCACGCGGTCACAAAAAAGGAAAAAACACGAGAGAGAAACTATCAGGAATTGGTTGCAATTGACGCAAGAAAACCGGCCTCAATAAAACGACTCGCCGCACTGCCCACCATCGCCAATGAAAAAGTTCGCGCAACTGTTGACGGCAACTTGATATACGGATCAACAACGACGATCAAGACCGGCAAAACTGCAAAACCTCAAACTGTCAACACGTTAAACGTAATGACATTGGCCAGCGGCAAAACAAAGCGCATTTATCAAGGTTTGAAGGGCGACAGGGTGGAAAATTTCGAAGTCAGTCCGGATGGAAAAAATATTTCCATACCCACTTCAAATGGCACGATCAAGGTCGTTTCCTTGCAAGGTAGCAAAACGCGACTGATACGAACCGGCGATCCGAAAAGCGAGCAAGACGTTTTCACTCCTGTCTGGAGAAACAATGATGAAATTTGTTTTGAAAATCTGTCAACTGCAAGAGGTGAAAGTGGCGTAGCTCTATATTCGTTGAAAGGCGGCAAATCAAAAGGCATAAGCCGAGATTGGCCGTTTGATGCGGTCACCGGGCTTCTGGGCAAGGCAGAGGAAGATCGATTGACGTTCGGAAAAATGATAGAAAACTTGAAGGAACAGAAAAATCGACCCAAACCACTTTGAGTGCTTCGACTTTCACCTATTTGAGCGGGTCTACCATGCTGGAGCTTATTCATTCCTCTTGAGGAACGCTTTCGGGTCGTCGTGCCGTCCATCTTTGGATTCCGCTTTCGCCAGAAGGTCGGAAAGTGGAGCCTGCAACGCTACTTTGAAAACAGAGCTCTGAGCCGCTCAAGATTCACTTGCCTGTGACCAGGAATTTTGTGCCGTTGGCGCCCTGCGTTGCTCTGTAAAAGGCTTTGCATGCCAGTCCTAGGACTAACGATATGACTGCTACTGCCAGGAGAATCGCGGCTGGCCAGATTACTTCTTGACCAAATTCGCTGAGTGATCTTTCAGACAGATAGGCTGTTAGCGCGGTAAATCCGATCACTAAATAAAACGGAAATCCGCAAATTAGAAACAGAGTTGTCGCTATGCTGACTAAACTGTCTTCGGTTGTTTTTAGTGATTCTGAATAGAGGATCTTTTCGTTGTTTTCTAAATGCTGATTAAAATCTGTGCGATCCTTTTGGATTTCTTGTTTTTGTTGTGTTTTTCTTTCTGTTATTTGATTCGTTTTCATGCCACCAGAATAGGTTAGCGGTGGTTAAGAACTGGTTATGAATTCGCTTTGTGCCTTGATCTTTCACACTGTCTTAATTGTTTCGATTCTTCGGTTCAAAGTCTTTCAGCTTCGCGCCGCTATGTTTCAAGACTAAATACGCTCGGCTTCCTTCAGATCCTGCTCTGCCAGATCCTTTCTACCTAACTTTTCGTATGCAGCAGCCCTCTCTTTGTAGACGTTTGCAGAGGGAATCAGTTGAATTGCTCTGGAGTAATCGGCAATTGCTTCTTTCAGGCGTCCTAGTTTTACCTGCACTTTGCCTCGCGCTTCATATCCGGCGTCGTCTTCAGGATTTCGCCCGAGCAAATTGTTGAGGCACGTTATCGCTTCCTCTCTCTTGTTCAATTTGTCCAGGCAAAAGGCTTCTTTGAGCGCTGTTCGGTCATCGCAATGAATTTTTTGCATGGTCCTGAAGTCGGCAAGCGCGCGTTCATACAAATGGAGGTTTTCCAGAATGCTTGCTCTGCGCTCATATGCATTGCGCTTTTGTCTGTGCAAAGCAATGTATTTGTCGAGATCCAAGAGCGCTTCTTTGTCTTTGTGCAGTCTGCTGTAGGAGGCAGCCCTTTCCATGTAGGCCTGCGTGTCAGGTTTTTTTACCGAAAGCGCTTTGCCGGCCATTTGAATTGCCAGATCGTATTTGCTTTGAGCGTTTGCCAATTCGCTCATCATGTAATAGGCTTTGCCAAACTCCGGGGCAATTCTGATTGCTTTTCGAAAGCATTGCTCCGCTTTGATCAGACCGCCGGCCATGTCGTTAGTGTCTTTGAAGTATGTCTCTCCCAGCTCGACAAGCAATGACGCATTCTGTGGATTTTTTCTGTACAATTCGGAAAGGATTTCACTGGCCTTATCGAGGTGGCCCGCTTTTTTATACCACTGAGCACGTTCGTAAAAAGCTTCATCTGATGTTTTACAGATGCCGGCTGCACAGTTTGCAAAGCACAGCGCGACTGTGAGAACACCAATCATGCCAATCTCAAACCACGCCAATCTCAAACTATGGCAGTTCAATGCGAGGGAAGGCATTGTTCTTGGCCAGGTTACGCATAAATGTGATCGCCAATTCGCGGTGTTTGGCCTGGTCGTAGCTGCCGCCCCAGAAGCCATAATAATACTCGGGGAAGCGAGGATCTCTGGGATCTCCGTAAATGCGGTAGGGGTCCATAGGCATCACCGCATTGCCTGGAGGAGTCCTGTTAACTCGCTGCAATCCGGTGCGTGAATCGCTGTCGACGGACTTCAGAAGCGAAATTGCATCTTCGAACTTCTTCATCGTGTAAGGGTTGTTCAATTCAATGTAGCGACCGCCGTTTAAGACCTGATCGATGATGGGTTTCATCGCCTGGGCTGTATAAACGTCGGCAAGATAGATCTTGAAATATGGGTTGTCGGAAGTTTTCACCGACTCTTCCAGGCTCTTTGCCTGGACATCCAGAATGCTCGCGGAAGTTTTGGACATGCGCAAGAAATAATTCATGGCATCGCCGGCTACGACACGCTGACCGCCGGGCGCCTGGAAATCAACTTGCTGGTTCGGTTTGAAGTTGGAGAAGCCTTTGAATCCGCCTTCGGCAGCCAGAGCTTCGTTGACCTTGAGCCTGGTCGCTTCCAGATCTCTGACGGCAGTGTTCATCTCGATTTCTTTAGCTTGAATCGAGTAGTAATGTCTTCTCGGGCGCTGGGAAGTAGTCCCGTCGCCGCCACGTATCTGCTCCATTTCACCGGAGCCGTCCAGCCAGAAGAAGTAGCCTTTTGCATCGACGAAGTGCTTGACCTTGACGCCTTCCGGGATTCCCTGAATGCTCAATTGCTGATAATTGGGATTGGCCGCCAGTTTGCGGTCGAAATCCGGTTCTCCGTAGCGCAATGTCAGCTTGCCATTCACGACCGGATCGCCTATTGCTACTTGATCAGTAACTAAAGGCCGATTGACGTTAATTACTTCGGGTGTTGTCTGCCCGCCTGCCAGCCTTTCGCGGATGCGGTCACGAAACGAAGCAGGTTCCTGAGGGCTCGCCGCCCGCACCCAGTACTCGCTGTTGTCCAGAACATTGCCCTGCTGCAGCTTTACTGCTTGCGGGTCGAATTGTTCGGTTGATCGTTCACCCATAAATGCTGTCCTTAGGGCTTTTCCGCCAAGCTATAAGTGAATATCTTCAAAATCAAGCCCAGTGTCAATGTGAGGACTACGTAGCAAATCGACAGCGGAGCCGCAAACAACTGCATGATTCGCAAAAAGCATGCTGCTCCCCTCAACGGAGTTTTTCTCCAGGCAAAAGCCTACGCTTTGCTGTCGATCTCTTCCTTGAATTTGACCATCATGTCTCTCAAATTGAGAATGCCCAGATCGCCTTCGCGTCTGTGCCGCAAGGCGGCGCCGTCGGCTGCCAATTCCTTATCGCCCACTACCAGCATATAAGGTACCTGCTCAACCTGCGCCTCGCGGATTCGATAGTTGATCGTTTCAGAACGCGTGTCCACCTTGACCCTCATGCCCATGCCTCTCAAGGCTGCGGCTACTTTGTCCGCATGCTCCCAGTGGCGGTCGGCAATCGGCAAGATTATGGCTTGCATAGGCGCCAGCCAGAGCGGGAAGGCTCCGGCATAGTGCTCGATCAGTCCGCCTACAAAGCGTTCCATCGAGCCTAAAACGGCGCGGTGGATCATGATTACTTTGTGGCGAGAATTATCGTCGCCGATGAAATTGACATCAAATCGATTGGGCAAGTTGAGATCGACTTGAACAGTCGGTCCCTGCCATTCGCGTCCGATGGCGTCGTAGAGCTTGATGTCGATCTTGGGAGCGTAGAACGCGCCGCCGCCTTCATCAAGTTCGCATTCCAGACCGCGTGATTTGGCCGCCGATCTGAGTGCTTCGGTGGCGAAATCCCACTCTTCGACCGAACCGATGAACTTTTCCGGGCGCGTTGCCAGGTAGGCTTTATATGTATAGCCAAAAGTTTTCATCAAGGTGTCGATCAAATCGAGGATGCCATTGATTTCGCTTTCCAACTGCTCCGGCGTGCAGAAGATGTGCGAGTCGTCTTGTGTAAATCCGCGCACTCTAAGCATTCCGTGCAGAACGCCGGAGCGCTCGTAGCGATAGACAGTGCCCAACTCCGCAAAACGCAGGGGCAGGTCGCGGTAAGAGCGCAGGCGGGTCTTGTAGATCATGATATGACCAGGGCAGTTCATCGGCTTAGCCCGATATGGCATACCGTCAATGTCCATGGCCGAATACATGTTTTCGCCGTACGACTCGAGGTGACCGCTGATTTTGTACAATTCCTCGGAGGCAATATGAGGCGTGAAAACGAAGTCATAGCCGCGTTTTCTATGTTCGTCGCGCCAATAGTCTTCAATAACGGCTCGCACTGTAGCCAGATTTGGGTGCCAGAAAACCAGGCCGGGGCCTACCTCATCATGAACTGAGAAGAGGTCGAGCTGCTTTGAAAGCTTTCTATGGTCGCGTTTTTCCGCCTCTTCAAGCCTGAGCAGGTATTCGTCGAGATCTTTCTTAGACCAGAAGGCAGTCGCGTAAATCCTCTGCAGGTGGTCCTTCTTCTCATCGCCGCGCCAGTAGCTGCCCGAAAATTTGAGCAGTTTGAACGCTTTTATATAATTGGTGGAAGGCAAGTGCGGACCGCGGCAGAGATCGTTCCAGATCGTCTTGCCGTCTTTATCCTGCATGAGATAGAGCGTAGGCTCGTGGTTTCTGTGCTCTTCAAGTAGCTCGGCTTTGAATTTCTCGCCTTGATCCTTGAATTCCTTCAGCTGTTTGTCCACATCAGGAATGTAGAAACGCACCAATTTTTGATTGCTGTCGGCAATCTTTTTCATTTCCAGCTCGATTTTGTCGAGATCTTCGGCTGTGAGCTTATGGTCCGGGATGTCGAAGTCGTAATAGAAGCCGTCTTCGATAGTTGGACCAATGGCGATTTTGGCCTTGGGAAACAGTTTTTGCACAGCCTGGGCCATGACGTGAGCGCTCGAATGCCTCAAGAGCTCGATGGATTCTTTGTCGTCCGGTTTGAGTATGCGTACTGTGTCGCCGTCGTTCAGAGGAGTGAATAAATCGCGCAATTCGCCATTTATGATGGCGCCGACCGCTTTCCTGTAAAGCCCCTCGGCAATTGACTTGGCTAGATCTGCTGCGGTCCAACCTGGTTCGATGGCTCTCTGAGAACCATCTGGAAGATTGATCACGGGGGCGTTTTTTACCTCTTGAACTGACATAGTTTTATCCTCATTTGGCGGCATCTACAAACTGCCGTAGATAAGGATTTTACCAATTTATCCGGCGGATCTTAGCAACCGAACTCGCTTCTCAGCTGTTTCGTAAAGGAGGCCAGATTGTCCCTTGTCGTGTGCATCCTTATGCCGACGCCATCCCAGCGGTAAACGCCGGTCGTAGCATTGCCGGAATCGAGCCAGGCTTCTACCTTGAAGCCGAACACGGGCGCTTTGGTGACGCGCAATTCAAAGAAGGGTTCGGCCGGCTCAAAAATAACGGCGTCCAGCTTTCCTTCTATTAGCTGTTCGATCTGGTCGGCCAGTTCATGGACTTCGTCTTTCGGTTTGCGGCAAAAGAGACATTCCCCGAAGTCGGAATCTTCTTCTTCTGGTACATGACCGTTGGATGTATAACCCAGATTAATGTTGAAAGGACCGCTCACAAGCACCAGTCCGACCTTTTGCCAGGCCTGATCGCTCATTATTTCGGCAACCGGAAGTGCCGGGCCGGGAACGATCTCAAGGGTGCTTTCCACTTCCTTGTCTTCAGAAGCTAATTTTGCCAAAAGGGACCTGCTTTATTTGTTTAACAATAACGACTCTGACTGTTGCTGATCGAGAATCAGCTGCCTGTTAATCGAACTCCGGCTATTTGCCAATGCAGAAATTCGCGAATACCTGACAAATTACTTCCTCCGACACAGATTCACCGCAGACCTCGGACAAACGATCCACCGCCAATTTTAGATCGGTGGCCAGGCAGTCTTGGGGGAGTCCTGTGTCTAGAGTTTCTTTAACAAGCTGTAAAGCTTGATTGGCACTACTACACAGCTCATGCTGGCGTTGATTGAGCGAGCCGCCCGCTTGCTTTAGTGCTTCTTCTGTGAGTACGTAATTCTCAATAACGGCGCCGATGTCTTTGATACCTTCTCCCGTCCGGGCAGAAATTCCCAGCTTTGCTACCGGTTCACCTTGTGCCGCATCGATTTTACCTTTGAGAAATTGGTCGAATTTGAAGTCAGGACTGAGGTCCACTTTGTTGGCAATCAGTACAAAGGGTTTCTCACCGACAAGTTCGCGAACTCTCTCATCTTCGTCCGACCAGGGAGAATTAGCTTCAAAAAGCAGCAATATAAAGTCCGCTTCTTCGACTGCCATGGCCGACCGCTCAATGCCGATTTGTTCGATGGCATCTTCTGTATGGCGAATGCCGGCCGTGTCGATCAAGATTACTGGAATGCCCGCCAGGTCAAGCGGTTCCTTTAGCGAGTCGCGAGTTGTGCCGGCCACTTCCGTGACAATGGCCCGGTCGTAACTGAGCAACTGATTGAGAAGACTGGACTTGCCGGCGTTGGGTTTGCCGACGATGGCAACTTTCATTCCTTCGCGTAAGAAGTGGCCCGATCGAGCTGTCTTCAAAAGTCGCTCGAGTGCCTCAGCGCTTTGCGCGACCACGCTTTTAATGCGTTCAGTGGGTGCGTCGCCTACTTCTTCAGGAAAGTCGATTCCCGCTACTATTTCAGTCAGGAGCGTCAATAAATCGAGGCGCACTGCTTTGATTTTTGCGCCCAGTCCTCCAGCCATCGCCGACACGGCTAGCTGCCTCTGGCGCACGGTTTTTGCCTGGATCACGTCCAATACTGCTTCGGCCTGGGTCAAATCAATCTTGCCGGAAAGAAACGCCCGCTGCGTAAATTCTCCGGCGCGCGCGAGCCTGGCACCGCATTGCAGGCAGAGATTGAGAATCTCGGCTGTGACGATGCTGCCTCCATGGCAATTGATCTCAATGAGATCGGCGCCGGTGTATGAATTCGGTGCCTTGTACGCAATAACTACTACTTCATCGATTACGTTTCCGGTCTTGGGATCTCGGATAAATCCGTGTTGGGCCGTATGTGTCTTCAGTGGCGGCTCACCTTCCTGGTGCGGAAAGCCTTGCGGGGTAAAAAGCCCTTCAGCGATAGGCCAGGCGTCTTTGCCCTCCAGGCGCACGATTGCGATGGCGCCTGCGCCGAAAGCGGTGGAAATTGCACAGATAGTGTCGTCCAGAAACATTGAATTCATGGACTTTGAATTTACCACATGGTGAGGTAGATGCTTATGCAATGAGCTCTTTTGCAATCAGGCGTAAAGAGAAGGGGCGGAGCCGTCATTCTCAATTACGTATAGCTTTCGTATGTATTCATTGCTTGTCGCTCTTAAAATGCGGATCTCAAAGAAAAAATTTTTTGTTGAAAATTTCCCGAAATCTCTTTTGCTTGAGACTGCAAACATGGCGCCGCCAGTGGCTCTCATGGCTTGCGCCTTTCGCCATGCGCCTTTTGCCCAGGCAGATTTCTTCCTTTTTTTCTTCTGAAGTACTTGAATATGATCTGATCTAGCTGCTAGTATCTCGCATTGTTTTACGGCTATTAAATTGGCTCTCGATAGTATTTTCTGAGTAGAGAGAATTGGAGAATTCAATGAACAAAGCAGAGTTAGTCAACCAAATCGCTAAGTCGACTGGTCAAACCAAGATGCAAGTGCACAATGCAGTTGCTTCCATGTTGCACACCGTCACCCAAGCTCTTCAAAAGGGCGACAGAGTGACCCTGGTCGGATTCGGCACATTCGAACGTCGTCAGCGTCAAGCTCGCACCGGCGTCAACCCGCAAAATCCCAAGCAAAAGCTCAGGATTGAAGCAGCCAAAGTTCCTGTATTCAGAGCAGGACAAGAGCTCAAGGATGTTGTAGACGGCAGAGCAAAATTGCCTGCTCTCAAGGTGGAAAAACCCGCCGCCGCAGCACCCAAGAAAGCCGCCTCCAAGAAGCCTGCTAAGAAAGCTGCTAAGCCTGCTAAGAAGGCAACCAAGCCGGCTAAGAAAGCAACTAAGAAGAAAAAACGCTAAGCGTCAAAGCTAGGTCTAAACTTCAGTAGGGGAGGCGTTTACGCCTCCCCTATTTGCTAAACCAACCGCTCCCTCTTTTCTTTTGAGCGTTTTGAGAAACCGCTGGGCGCGCAATTTGAATTCGTGCGGATTGGTAAGTTCGTTTTTCGAATCTTCAGACACAGCGAAATTCTTGAGTTTTTCGCTGGACCTGTAAATCCACAAAAGCCCGCCAAATGGACATTTGTCTTAATTTCCCGAGAAGGGCTTGATAAGTGCTAATCGCGAAAGCCCCATACACGCCTAAAATTGCTTAGACCATGGCCAGCGAAATTCTCGAGAATTTCGCTGTATCTATACAAGTTAAAAAGCAACCGAGCACTACTGAGGTCAATTTTTTTCGTCGTCTGGCTTGGGCTCTGGCACTGGCACTGCCCTTTCGCCTGTCCCGGCAGTCTTTTCGCTGATTGCGCCATCCTTTTGTGCGGGCGCGTCAGGCATTTCCAAGGTTTCGCCGGCTTTGGTCTCTGAGGAATTGGCGGAAGCGATTTTGTCGATTGGACCATAGCGGAAAAACAGAATGACCAGAAGATTGTTGAGAGCGTGCCCGGCGATAGGTGCCCACAAAGAGTGAGTGCTTTCCATGACCAGCCCGAACATGATGCCTGCCGCCATTGCCCATACGCCGTAGGTCAGGTAACGGAAAGTGGGCATGTGAAACATGCCGAAGATTCCGGCTGCAATCCAGAGGTTGAAGTCCATCTGCAGTGCGCCTCGAAAAAATACCTCTTCGCAGAAGCCGGAGACGATGGCGATGATGAAAATATCCAGCGCATTCAGTTCGGCAAAGAGCGGTGCCAGTTCCTCAAGAGCAATTTGCTTCATTGAAAGAAATGGACCGAAAGGTCTTTTGCTGACCTTCTCAAGAAGATGCGAAATGCCATATATGAAGACCGACGTAATGACAAGCGCAATGCCGACCGCCGCGCCAAGGGCGAAATCCTTCCAGCGTGGCACCAGAGCTGGTGCAAGCGGAATGTTGCCTAGCCAACACCAGACTGTGGCTAAGAGGAGAAGCGCTCCTTCCACGTAAAGGACGACATTGAGAAGCAATGCCCGGTCAGGTCGAAACTCGCGCATCCGAGAATACGACCTCCGGTTTTCCGTTTCCGTTTTCCAACTTTTTCAAGAGTGCTATGTACGAGCCGTTTTGAACGCCCAACAAAAACCGGCCAGGTTCGCCGTTTTCACTTTCAAGTTCGATCGCTCGCCCGTGAAAGATGTTCTCCGCGTCTGGCTCATCCAATTCAACTTTCTCAAAGCCCAGGGCCATGGCAGGGTCTGTGAAAAGTGACTGCCATTCGCTTTTATCAACCAGGTCTTTGATTGCGTCCAGTGAAAGCGAATTCGAAAGTGTCATGAGTCCGGCTTTCTCTCGAATCAGTTTGGACAGGCAACCACCGGTTCCTAATGAATCGCCCAGATCGCGCGCCAGCGATCGAATGTAAGTCCCTTTCGAACAATGCACGGAAATGGCGACAAGCGGAGGTGCGATGAAGACGATTTCCAATTCGTGCACGACGACTTTGCGCTCAGGAGCTTTCTCCGGTGCCTTCCCTTGTCTGGCCAGGTCATAGAGATGCTGTCCACCAATGCGGATGGCGCTGTAGACTGGTGGGTGTTGTTTGATCTCTCCACGGAATTGGTCAAGGGCGATTTCGATCTGTTCTGAAGTTATGTGGGAGGTTTCCTTTTCCTCTAAGACTTCGCCTTCAAGATCGTCGGTCGCCGTTTTTTTGCCGAGCAGAATCTCGGCGTAATAGGACTTGTCCGAGGGCAGGTAGTCGATGAGCCGGCAGGCCTGACCGACAGCTATCGGTAAAACGCCTTCGGCAAGAGGATCGAGAGTTCCTCCGTGACCGGTCCGTTTGATTTTGGTCAGGCGACGAACGCGGGCTACCACGTCATGTGAAGTCATGCCGGGTGGCTTCATCACATTTATAAAACCAAAGTGCACTTGTTTGCCTGGGGTCGGAGACTGCTTTATGGTCGCTACACTTCTCCGCGGGCAATTTTGCCGAGCAGATCGGATACCTTTGCCCCACGCTCAAGGGATGTGTCCAATTTCAAACTGAGCTCCGGCGCAAATCGCAAATGCAATCTGCGGCACAATTCTCCGCGAATGAAGCCGAGATGTTCGTTGAGCGCTTCCATCGTGCTTGCCTGATCGCCTTGGTCGCCGAAAACAGAAACAAAAACGCGGCAAGAGCGGCAATCAGGAGTTGATTCAACGTCGGTAATCGAGACCAGCCCCTTAATGCGATCATCTTTCAAATCACGGCTGATGATTTGAGACATCTCTCGTTTTATCGACTGAGCTACACGCAGCGCACGTTGTGTGGACATAATTCACCTCAGTTAAGACCGGGTAATTTCGCGCTTGGTTTCTTGAATCACGAAGACATTGACCTTGTCGCCTTCTTGCAGGTCATTGAATTTCTCGAAGCTCATGCCGCATTCGAAGCCCTGTGCGACTTCTTTGGCGTCGTCCTTAAAGCGTTTGAGAGTATCTATCTTACCTTCATAGACGATGGTGCCGGCTCTATCAATCTTGGCGATGCCCCCGCGCTGCACTTTGCCTGAAGTAACCATGCAACCGGCAATCGAGAGTGTTTTGCTTTTGAAGACGGCGCGAATTTCTGCTTGTCCGATTTGCACTTCCGAGCGCAGCGGTTGAATCAGACCTTGAATGGCTTTCTCCAGGTCGTCAGTTATTTGATAAATGATGTTGTAGGTGCGCACGTCCACACCTTCTTTTTCACTGACTTTCTGTGCGTTCTGGTCGGGCTGAACGTTGAAGCCGACGATGATTGCATTGGATGATGCTGCCAGGTTGACGTCGTTTTCGGAGATGTCGCCTGATGATGTGCGCAGCACGCGAACTGCCACTTCATTGGATGTAAGTTTTCGTACTTGCTCGGCAATCGCCTCTGCCGTACCCTGCACGTCGGCCTTGACGATGATGTTGAGTTCTTTCACCTCACCAGTGGCCAGCATGTCGTGCAAAGACTCAAGGGTGACATGGTGCGGACGTCTGTCGCCCTGAGCGATCTTGCGGGCGTCGACGATTTGTTTTTGAATCTGCATGTCGGCAACCACTTCGAAGCGATCGCCTGCCTGAGGAACATCATCCAGACCAAGAACTTCTACGGGCATCGACGGACCGGCCGCTTTGACGCGCTGTCCTCGATCGTCAAAAAGGGCTCTGACTCTGCCTGAAGCCGTACCGGCGATCAGTAAGTCACCTTCTCTGAGTGTTCCGGTTTGAACAAGTGCAGTTGCAACAGCACCTTTTCCGCGCGACAATTCGGCTTCGATAATGACGCCTGCGGCTGGTCTTTCGGGGTTCGCTTTGAGATCCTGCATTTCAGAAACCAGCAAGATCATTTCCAGAAGTTCGTCCAAGCCTGTGCGCTTCTTCGCTGAAACGTTGACGGTGACGGTGTCGCCGCCGAATTTGTCGGGAAGAAGTCCATGCTCCATCAATTGAGTGAGAACGCGATCGGGATCGGCGTCTTGTTTGTCAATTTTGTTGACGGCAACGATAATCGGTACACCGGCTGCTTTGACGTGGTCGATTGCTTCAATTGTTTGAGGCATGACACCGTCGTCGGCGGCCACTACGAGGATGGCGACGTCGGTCGCTTTGGCTCCGCGGGCACGCATGGCAGTGAATGCTTCGTGACCTGGAGTATCTAAGAAAACTATCTGGCGCAGCGTTCCATCTTCGTGCGGCACTTCGACGTGATAGGCGCCGATGTGCTGGGTTATGCCGCCGTGTTCTGCGTCGGTGAGCAAGAACTTGGTCTGCCGAACGGCGTCCAGCAAACTGGTTTTGCCGTGGTCGACGTGACCCATGATCGTGACTACAGGCGGTCTGGTGACCAGCGCTTTCAGTTCGTCTTCGGTGAGGTTCTCTTCAACGTGGATTACTTCCTCTACCTTTTCTTCGGTCAGTACTTCGTATTCCATTTCGGCAGCCAGCTCGCGAGCCAACTCGACTTCCACAAGCTGGTTGACGGTGCGCATAGTGCCTTTCATGAACAGCCTCTTGATCACTTCGGTATCGGCAACGTTCATTTTTTCCGCCAGTTCTTTGACTGTCAGATTTTGCGTCAGGGTAATGATTTTAGGAACCTCAATGGTGGCTGCAGTCGGGCGCGACTTTTCTTCTTTCTTGGCTCCGTGTCGCTCTGGCTGCGCATGCCGGTGAGACTTGGGGGGTCTGGGAGGTGTGGCGCGATTGGAAGGCGCCGCTACTCTCACCGGGACCGAAGGTCTTGTAGCAAGACCCTGGAATGCATCCGGCACTATGTCATCTCCTTTGGATTTGTCATCTCGAGGAGGTTCTTCTGGTTTTTGAGGCTCTTCGGCATGTTCTTTTGTCTGCTCTATGCTCTCTACTTTTTTCTCCCCTGGGCTCGATGCCGCCGGAGTCTCTTCCGGCTTTTCTTCTTCTGGCCCTTTTTCCAATTTGGGCACGGATTTGGAAGGTTTTCCCTCCGCCTCAGGAACGGTTGGAGGCGGAGCAGGCGTCACTTCTGCGACCGGCTCGGGGGTGGCAGGCGCCGGCGCCTGGACGGCTTCTTTCACAACCGGCTCGGCAGGGAGAGCTTCAGCTGCCGGCACTTCCAGTCCCGGCGGCTTGTCTTCGGGAGCTACTTCTTTTCTGTAACGCGCCAGGACTCGAGGCTTTTGCTTTTCAGGAGCCTGCGGCGGCGGAATTTTGCTTGTGGGCTTGGCAGCTGGTTTGGCGGCAGGTTTTTCTTTCTCGCCTTTGCCGTTTTTCTTGCCCAGGTGAGAGATGAGCAGCCCGACCGTGCTGGCGTCAATGGTGCTGGAGTGGCTCTTGATGTCGTAGCCGAGTTCGCGCAAAGCCGTGATGATATCCCCGTTTTCGAGGTTCATCTGGCGCGCTAATTCGTACACACGGACACGATCGTTCATCAGGCTTTTACTCCTTGCTCTGTGTATTTTGGCACGTTTTGCCCGTATCTGTGCACTCTCTGTATACAAGCTGTATCAGTTGCTCCGGAAGAGGGAGTGCCACAGTGCGCACGGCTGGCCTGCCCTTTACTTTTCGACCCTCGAGGGCGCCCTTCAGGCGCATGCCTTTCAAAGCCTGGTCAACACACGTTTTCTGGCGGCAGATATAGCAAGACCGGCCCGACAGGCGTCTATCGCCCTTGTTCAGACGCACTTCGCCGCTTTGAAAATCGCAGGTGAGGCGAATTAAATCTTTCTGCGCTTTCTTCAAACGGCATGCCACGCAGATTCGCGTAGAAAGCAACGGGTGGTCTCCTTGCTATGCACTTGAATGTAAACAAACCAGGCAGCGCCGGGGGGCCGCCTTCTAACTCTTTTCAATTCACCAGGGAGGAATTCTCAAAAAGAGTGGACCGGGCCTGGCCCGGTCCACTGCTCAATTACGCCTGAGCGCCCAGATCTTCCAGTGTTTGATTGAGAGATTTGAACGAACCGCCGGCTTGAGACTCCGACTTGATGTCGATCTTCCAGCCGGTCAATTTGGCTGCCAGGCGAACGTTTTGACCGCCTCGACCGATGGCCAGGCTGAGCTGATCGTCCGGCACGATTACTTCCGCTCTCTTGCCGCCCATCTCCGGCATCTCTTCATAAAGAGCAACCGTAGTGATGCGAGCAGGGCTGAGCGCGTTGGAAATATAGTCGACCGGGTCGCCTGAAAAACGGATCACGTCAATCTTTTCGTTGCGCAATTCGGCGACCACGTTTTGAATCCGCACACCGCGCGTACCGATGCAGGCGCCGACTGGATCAACATCGGCGTCATCGGAATGAACGGCAATCTTGGTCCGGTAGCCGGCTTCTCGAGCGATCGATTTGATTTCTACCGTGCCGTCTTCGATTTCCGGAACGTAGAGTTCAAATAATTCTCTAACCAGCTCAGGGTGAGCTTGCGAGACAATGATTTGCGGAACGCGGCCGGTTTCTCTCAGTTCGAGAACGTAGACACGAACGCGATTTCCTACTCTATAGGTCTCACCGGGCAACTGTTCGCGAGTGGGCATGCAGCCTTCCACACGACCGAGGTTGATGATGACGTTGTTTCTCGTATTTGAGATTACTTCGATACGCTCGATTTGACCGGTTGTGCAAGTGCCTTTGCGAGCTTCGAATTCTTTTTTGATCAGTTCTTTTTCCGCTTCTCTCAGGCGCTGTGTCATAAGCTGTTTGGCTGTTTGCGCGGCAATCCGTCCGAACTCCGAAAAGTCCGCCGGTGTTACTTCGATTTCCAAAACTTCGCCGACCGATACGTCAGGAATCAAGTCCTTAGCGTCTTCAAGGCTGATCTGGTGATACTCGTTTTCCGCTTTGTCCACAACTTCTTTAGGAGCAAAGATGCCGATTTCACCTGTCTCATGGTCGAAGATTGCCCGTACTCCTTCCACATCGTGGTCGGGTACTTTCTTCTTATAAGCTGCAACGATGGCATCGCAGACATATGAGATGAATTCTGCTTGCGGAATATTGCGCTCTCTTTCCAGCTCCTCTGCTGCTTCCAAGAGCTTATCGCCAATTTTTATCATGGATTTGACTCCTTCAGTCTATTCAATTTTAGTATTCAGTTTTGGTGTTTAATTGTGGGACCAGTCTGTGTTTTATTTGGTTTTCTAAGAAAGCGGCTTGTCACCGCTGCCTTCGGGGACTCCAGGCAGAATTATTCTGCCTTATCGCAATCTTCATCCAAAAGTTGCGCCTTTGGCGCATCTTGCGGATAGAGACGAACTAGAGAAACTTTCTTTATGTCCAAGGTCAGGCTGGAACAGCCCGGCAGTGCGGATTTCTGCAACTCGACACTTTTCTTGGAGGGCTTGGCGTTATGGCCGGCCGCTTTCTTGACCGGATGTAAAACAGGTCTGACGTTCTTTAGATGGAGCTTGCCGTCCAGGAGTGCTTCCAGAATCCCGGTGAACTCGGTGCCCACGTCTGAAACTTTGTCTTTGGTGCGGACAAATACCTGATGTCCGGCAAAAACCAGAAACTCGCGAGCCGTCTTCAATTCTCGCTCGATGCCCGGGCTCTGCACTTCCAGCACGTAAGACCCTTCGATGATCGCCGGTTTGCCGTTCGATTGCTGTTCAAGAACCTCACCCAATTGTCGGCTTACTGCTTCACAATCCGACAAACCTACGGATTTTGTATGTGAGAAAATCGTCACTTCCACACTGCGCCTGCGCCCCTGTTGAGTCAGGCGCACATCCACGACTTGAAAGCCAAGCGGGGCCGCGATTTTTTCCGCGAGCCCTGTCACCTCCGAAATCACTTCTTCTGGTTTTCTATTGATCATTCAGAAAAAAGCCTGCGGACTAGAATGTAAGAATTGAATGTAAGAACGGCTGTCCATTCTGCCGGTCTCTTTCCAGCCAGGCACGAACAAAAACACCGCCGAAATAAATGAGGGCGTAGGTTTCAGCTTCCTACGTCTCAATTGCTTCCCTGGGAAGCCGCTATGTTAGCATACCGGCAGTTTTCAAACAATCCGGGCAGTTGAAAGCAAGCCGGGCGCCTGTTTGCCTTTGGGGGTACGCGCAATCGGCAATCGAACTGGCGTCAAAGGGGCTAAACGTGCCGATTTCTGTCAATTTTTCCAACAATCAAAAACGTTTGAAACTGAACAAGAGAGAGTGGGCGGGCAAGTTCGACAAGCTGGCTGCTGCAATAATTCGCAATCTTCAGGCAGAAGCGCCACCGCATTTGAAAAAGAAGTGGATGAAGAAAGTGGCTGAAAGAGGCGTGTTCAACGTTGTATTTGTCACCAACAAAGAAATTCAGGAATTGAATCGACAGTGGCGCAACAAGGACGCACCAACCGATGTCCTCTCATTTCCAATGGACTCCGAAGAGCCTCCCGACGGTGAGCCGTGGGAATTGGGTGATGTGATTATTTCGGTGGAAAGGGCGGACGAACAGGCGGACGATTACGGGCACAGCCTGGAGCGGGAATTGTGTTTTCTTTTCGTGCATGGAGCACTGCACGTGCTCGGCTTCGATCATGAAACCAAAAAAGAAGAAAAGGAAATGTTTTCCAGGCAGGACGCCGTTCTTGAATCTCTGGGAATCAGTCGCAAAAAATAAGCTGCCACTTTCTTCTGCTGAGAGAGAGGCAATTTCATCCCGGACCGGACGTGTTATCTTGCATGATAGAAGAGGAATTCGAAAGTGACCTCACAAACCGCGAAGAAAGCCGACACGTTGAATACATCGATTTCAGCGTCCATTACCAGAGTTCGCGCTGTACGCAGGACGTTTACCGTACCTGCAAGCTGGCAGCGCAAGACGGGCCGCACCTCCAGTATGATCGAATCCTTTTATCACGCCTTTTCCGGCATTCTTCAAGGTTTGAAAGAACAGCGCAATCTGCGCATTCATTTCGTGCTTTCCGCCGTCGTTGTATTTCTAGGGGTTTTCCTGGCCGTTGATATGATCGGCTGGTTGGCACTGACTCTTTCAATCGGTCTGGTGATTGGCGCCGAATTGCTCAACACGGCCATCGAGCATGTCGTCGATCTGACTGCCGGTGGCGAGTATCACCCGGCTGCTCGAAAAGCCAAAGATACCGCAGCTGCGGCTGTATTGATCGCCGCATTAGCCGCACTGGCGGTCGGTGTAATGGTCTTCCTTCCCAGACTCTGTGCCTATTTTCGAGTTTAAAAATGTCCTTCGGGGGCATATTCTATATGTACGGGTGTGAAATTAGAAACCCGGTCTGGCGTGGCTTTTGACGCCGACCGTGGGAATTTTCCCATTGACTGTCCAGTCTTCGGCGAGTTATGTATATATGCAAGCACGACTACACATAGACCTAACCCCTTTGCGAGGTCCTACCAAATGAGTACGGGTGATTTTGAACCCGGGTCTAGCCCGAACTTGATGCAATTCTCGGGCGACAACCTACCAAGGGATCGAAGAGAAACTGATCTTTATCAGTTTAACGACGGACCAAGCAATCTTCAGTCAGAAGGCTGGGACATTCCGCGGGGTCAAACCCGCAGCTACGCTTTTCCGACAGATGGGCAAGGCTATCCCGTCATCAACAATTATGGCGGTACGGTAAACGTATTCATGGCCGGCGGTAATGGCTACGATGACGCTTCATGCCGTGCCATGCAAGCGCGCAAGCTCGCCGACATGACCTCCGGCAGATACGACAATTATGACGACAGTGGCAGAGAACAATGGGGTCCTGAATACAACCGCCTGTCCGACTTCAGACGCGAAGCTTTAATTCGCGACGGACAACGTCAAGATCAAATGTATCGAGCCAATTTCAACCGCGATTTCGATAACCGCGCCTATAACCGCCCCGGGCAATATACGAGCTATTCACACGGCGGGCGCGATGGACTGTCCTATTACGAAAGTGGTCCTTCATACAGGACAAACTTGCCTCCCTGGGTCAATGATGACTGTTTTGGTACCGGCAGTGGCAATGGCGGCGATTTGCGCGCCTTCCAGGACATGTTCAGAACCGTCGCGCCTTTCATAGTTTCGATGAGACACGCAGACCGTCGTGGTGACGGACGCGACTATCGCGACTATGATCGCTACGACGGCCGCTACGACGGCCGCTACGACGGCCGCTGGGATCGCGGGCGCGACTATCGCGATAGTGGAATGAATCCAATCGAGTACATGCTCATGGATCGTGCCATTAACGGCGGTCGCTGGAATCGCAATCCGCGCATGTTCGACGAAAATGTCGCCTACAGTCGCGGTGGGCGCGATGGGCTGACATACTACAACTCGACCCCGACATACGATCAATGGTCCGGTCCCAGAAGCGGATTCGAGGAATTTGCCGGTAACGTTATGCCGATATTTAGAGACGTTGCGCCGTTTATCGTGGCAATGAAATATGCCAACGACGACGGAAGTTATCGCGGCGGCAATCACAATGTCGATAACTATTACGACAATGGTCACCGCAGTCAGCAAATGGCATACAACAGACAGCTTCACGACCATAGAGCTCGGCAGGCTGCCGAGCGAGTTCAGCGTAATCGTGAAAGAGCGATGATGCGCCGCGAATACGGTTAGAGTCCGAAAAATATCGACTTGCTGTCAGGATCTGTTGAATCGCGAATGATTCTCAGGTCGGTTTCGAATGCCGACTGCAAGTTTTCTCTGGTGAGAACTTCCCGGGGTGGACCGGCGAAGAGCTGGCTGGATGGCGCTCGTACGGTTTTTTTCAGGCAAACAACCTGATCGCAAACCTCAGATATGAAATTCAAATCGTGCAAACAAGTGATGATGGTCATTCCCTCGGACTTGAGTCGCATCAAAAGCTGCATCAAACTTTTCTGGTGTTTGAAATCGAGGTGGGCGGTAGGCTCGTCCAGAAGAAGAAGTTCCGGCTCCTGAGCCAGTGACATGGCGATTGCCGTCCTTTGCTTTTCGCCTCCGGAAATTTCCGAGACTGCTTTGTGACGAAGATCGTCTAATTCAGTTGCTTTTATAGCATTTTCCAGTGCCAATTTGTCATTCTGGTCGCTGCGCCATTGCCACCACTTCTGGTGCGGATTGCGCCCCATGGCGATCATTTCTTCTACGCTTAAGTCGCGCGAACTGGAAAGATCTTGCGGTACATAAGCGATTTTCTTGGACAGCACGCAAAGCGGCAAGGCGGATAAATCGCTTGCGTCGATCGAGATCTTCCCTTTTAAAACCGGAATAAGTCGCGCGATTGTCTTCAGCAAAGTCGATTTGCCGGCACCGTTTCCACCGGCAATTGCCGCAATAGTGCCGCCTTTAACTTTGAATGAAACGCCTTCCACTACCGCTTTAGTGTTGAAGCCGGCCGATATTTCGTCGAGTTGGAGAATGCATTTCTCTGTCATTCAGGCATCCTCTGACTTGCTTGTCGAGATCAGGTAGAGGAAAAAAGGTCCGCCTAAAAGAGAGAGAAGCGTGCCCAGAGGCAATTCTTGTCCCTGTCCCAGGGTGCGGGCCGCCAGGTCTGATAGAGTGACCAGTACCGCGCCAAGAAGAGCAGAGGCGATAATTTCCACGCGCTCGTCGCGAATAAAAAGCATGCGGGCAAGATTTGGTGCAATCAAGCCGACGAATGCCACCAGTCCTGAAGCGGCAACAGCGGCTCCGCACATCAATACCGCGCAGGCAAGCAATATCCATTGCAGCCTGGAAACTTCGACGCCTAGAGCCCGGGCAGTCTCGTCTCCGAGAGAGAGAACTCGAATTTGCTTGCTCAAAAGGAGCGTGGCAATGATACCGCCCATGGTGTAAAGTGAAAGTGTGGACAGGTCACTCCAGCCCCTGCCTGCGATGCCGCCGGCCAACCAGAAGATGATGCCCTGGGCCTGTGGCGCCCCCCCGGACTGAGTGATAACCAGGGTTATGAGAGAGCCACATACGGCTGAAACGGCAACGCCGCCCAGGATCAAGCGTGTCACGGAGAGCCCGCCGGCTCGTCTGGCCATCTGAGCCACCAAAAGTGCAGCAGCCAGCCCCCCCAGAAATGAGGAGGCCGGCATCAAGCTAAAATCCAGACCGATAATCATTGCAGCAGCTACAGCCAGACCGGCTCCGCTTGACACTCCCGTCAGATATGGATCGGCCAGCGGATTTCTCGATAGCGCCTGTAATATATAACCAGAGACCGCCAGCGCCGCACCGACTGCGGTGGCTATCAAAGTGCGAGGCAGGCGAATTTGCGTGAGAATATCGGCGATTCCCGGTGCGGGCAGATTGGTCGTGCCGCCGGCAATCAGCAGCAGCGCTTCTTCAGGTGCGACGAATACATCGCCTACGCAGACCGAAGTGATGAGCCCAGCCAGAAGTGCGCCCGCCAGGGCGGCGAGCCGGAGCGCCATATTCGATCTGGAATGTGCTGCGCTTGTCATTGCCTGTTGTCGGAGACGCGTTAAAAAGAATAAGGATACAGAATTTTCTCAAGTGCATGATACTATTTGGCCCTTCTCCTTAGTGAAAACCATTGGCCATTTATCTCGACAATAGCGCTACAACGCCGGTCCGCCGGGAAGTGATAGACGCAATGCTCCCCTTTCTCGAGAGCGATTTCGGCAATCCTTCATCGATTCACTCGCATGGAGTCAAGGCAGCCGCCGGGGTAAAACTCGCGCGTAAGCGTGTCGCCGCGCTTTTGAACTGTTCGCCGCAAGAGGTTTATTTCAGCCCCTGTGGAACTTATGCCAACAACGTCTCCATCCTGGGCCGAGCAAGATTTATCGAAGCCAATGACGGCGGACGTCACCTGATTACTACGGCTATCGAGCATCCGTCCGTAATCGGACCCAGTCAGCATTTGGAATCTAAGGGCTGGCGCGTCACTTATTTGCCCGTCGATAAAGAGGGAATAATCGACCTCGAACAATTGAAAAGTGCAATTGCCGGTGACACTTCGATAATTTCAGTGATGTGGGCAAACAATGAAATCGGTTCGCTGCAGCCAGTCGAACTAATTGCAGACCTTGCTCACGAGCACGGCATTTTCTTTCACACAGATGCGGTCCAGGTGCCCGGCAAGTTGCCGATTGATGTCGGCAGGAATGCTGTCTCAGCTCTGTCTCTCTCCGGACATAAGTTTTACGCGCCCAAAGGCATCGGCATACTTTATTTGAGGGGTGGCGAAAACGTGATGCCAATTGCCTTTGGAGGCGGACAGGAGATGGGCATAATGCCTGGCACAGAGTCGGTTCCCAATATAATTGCCATAGGAAAAGCAGCAGAGCTTGCCCGTATCGAAGTTGCCAAGGCGGAAAAAAAACTGCGGGACATGCAAAGAATTATCCTGGATAAACTTGCACCCATCGAGGGCTTGCGTATTACCGGTCCTGCCGACATAGACAAACGCCTGCCCGGTCACGTTAGTATCGCGATTTCAGGAGCTGAAGGCGAAGCGCTTGTGATCAAGTGCGATCTAAAAGGAGTAAGCGTCTCCAGTGGTTCTGCCTGCCATAAGGGAATTATCGAACCATCGTCGGTGTTGCGCGCCTTGCGCTTGCCTGACAGCCTGGCAAGAGGTTCGCTGCGCATCTCTGCCGGTCAATTCAATACACGCGAAGATTGTGAGAAGGCAGCCGACTTGATTGCTCAGGTTGCCGCCAAATCCGTGAAGACAGGGGGCCAGACGTTATAGCGCAGGTTCAGCGACGGAGCAATGCCTGCATGGCCGGCTGTGCTTCATCGACTAAGTGACTGTTGTTGCGCTTATGGAAAAAACGGCCTTGGTGAAGAAATCGAGAACTCCTGACGGCGGATTTCTATTTTGTCGGATCCGGGACGCCAACCGACGGTCTGAGCCCGCTGACAGTGGTACCTAGATCCCTTGCTTTGGCGGCTTCTTTCGCGGCTGCCTGAACATTTCCCATCTGCTTGTATACTTGAGCTTTCAGTAAAAAACCTCTAGGGTCACGATTGTCAGTACGGATCGCGTGATTTACGTCAATCATCGCTTGATGCAAGCGACCAGTAGCTAGATAGACCTTGGCACGTTCGAGGAAAACCGGCGCGGTCGGATCCTTATCCGGCAGTCCGGCGCGAATTGCTTGATTATAGTCATTGAGCGCTTTATCAAATTGGTTCATCAATCTGTACACGCGTCCACGATTAAAGTAGATGTGCGCTGTCAAGTTTCTTTTTGCCAACGCCGTATTGAAATCGGCAAGAGCCTTCTGGTATTCGCCGATCTCTCCATACGCACAGCCTCGACTCTGGTAGGCGAAAGTGTATGAAGGCTCAAGTTCGATCGCTTTTGTGAAGTCGGCAATGGAGGTCCTAAATTCCCTTTTTTTGTATTTGACAGCGCCGCGATAAAAGTATGCCAAATAGTTTTTGCTGTCTCTGGCAATGGCCACGTCGAGATCTTTAAGCGCTTTGTCAAAGCGGTTTAGCTTGAAATACAAACCGCCGCGCAAGGTGATGGCTTCATTATCTTCAGGCTTCAGCTTGAGCGCGCGATTGATGTCGTATTGAGCCGCCTCCAGTTGAGAAACCCTCAAAAATATACGTGCTCGTTTGATAAACAGTCCCTTTTTAAGAGGATTCAGCGTGATCGATTGATTGAGATCCGCTACCGCACCTTCTGGATTTTGCTCTTCGCTGCGCAAGTCAGAACGCATTGTGTAGAGCTCTTCACAGCGGGGGTGCCTGGCTATGCCTTTGTTCAAAATCTTTATCGCGTCTGCGGTTTTTCCTGCATCTCTCAGCTCTCTTGCTTCCGCCATAGTGGCTTGGTCCAGCGATGTCGCGGTGCTGGGGGCGGTGTCAGGCGGTGCGGATAATGCTTGAGCTGACGCAAAAAAAAGGCAGGCAATGGCAATCGCGGTTAAGAAATTAACGTATTTGAAATGACAAAGAGAATCAAATGAGCAGGTATAGCTTTGTTTTCGCTTCATTTTTTTGCTTTGCGAAACATGTTGCCTAAAAGCACGAACAAACCGCGGAGTTTGCCCACAGGAAATGTTCCATGAAGCAGACCAATACCGGCCTTGGCCACTCTGACTCGCGGCTCTCCATACGGATACCACCAAATTCTCTGCAAGCCGGATGGCGAATCGATGTTGATGTGTTTTATGTTGCACAGATCTTGCAAGCCGAATTGCGAATGACTCCTGCCAAACCCGCTTTTCTTCAACCCGCCCCAGGGCAGTTGCGGTGCCGCGTGAGAGAAGAGGCAGTCATTGAGAAGCACGGTGCCGACGTTCAAATCGCGGGCAATGCCCTCGGCGCGTGCAAGGTTTTTACCCCAAACTGAAGCCGTCAGCCCGAATTCGCTGTCGTTGGCAAGCTCGACCGCTTCGTCTTCGGAATCGACAATCATAATCGGCAAAACTGGGCCGAAGCTTTCTTTCTGCATAATCGCCATCTTGTGATTGACGCCGGTTAGAATGGTCGGCTCGTAGAAAAAACCACCCAGATCGTCTCTGCGATTGCCGCCTGCCAGCACATTCGCGCCCAGTAAGCGTGCTTCATCGACATGTGAAATTACCTTTTCCAATTGAATTTCGTCTATTACCGGGCCCACATCCGTACTGGGGTCTTGGGGATTGCCGACAACCAGCGACTTTGTATGATGCAGGATGCGCTCAAGCAAAGCGTCGGTTTTTTTGCCTTTGATCAAATAAAGCCTTTCAATCGACGCGCATGCTTGTCCGGCGTTTGTAAAAGCGCCCCAGACAAGCCCTCTGGCGGTCCAGTCGACTGGCGCATCGGGAAGCACTATGGCGGGGTCTTTGCCCCCCAATTCCAAGGTCACCGGTGTCAAATGCGGCGCCGCCTGCGCCATCACCTTCATGCCGCCCTCGACTGAGCCTGTAAAGATAAGCTTCGCCAGTCTGCAATTGCTCAAGTGCTCGCCTGTAGAGCGGTCTCCAGTGATCACGTTTACAACGTCTTTGGGAAAGCCGGCCGCCTCGAAAAGCTCTCCAATTTTGATGCCTACTAAAGGCGATTTTTCAGAAGGCTTCAAAACAACCGTATTGCCCAGCATGACCGCCATAAGGATTGTCATCATGGGAATTGAAAACGGATAATTCCAGGGAGCAATCAATCCGACAACGCCCAAAGGTTCGAAAGCGACCAGACTTTGCTTGCTGGATAATATCGGATTGGGCAGCTGAATGAGCTGGTCTCTCAGCATGCGCTCGGCGTTTTCGCTCAGCCACACGCAGGTGTCAAGCGGACCGGTAAGCTCGGATAAATAGCTTTCCACTCTGGGTTTGCCGACCTCGCGGCAAATCAGGTCGGCAATTTCGTCCTGGTTGCGCTCGATTACCCGCCGCATCTCCAGGATTTTGCGCGCGCGCTTGTGAAACTGGAGCATGCTCCAAGTTTCATAAGCCGTCCAGCTTCTTGCCACTGCCTCCTGAACTTCACTTTGCCCAAGCACAGAAACTTGGCCCAGCACCTCTCTGGTGGCTGGATTTATGGAAACGATCGTAGCTGTTTGACTGGCAACCATCTTGCAAACCTGAGCTGACGAAGGTAATTCTATCTAACTTCGGCACGCCGGTCCTAATAATGCTATTTTTGGTTGAGCCCTTCTTTGGCTTTCGCTTCATAGTCGACGCCCTGAGCCTTCAAACCCGGCACTCTCTGGCATTCCTTCGCTTCCGACAAGGCGTCCTCGAAGCGTCCGGCCTTAATAAAAGCGTCAGCCAGGCAGCTGTGCACAACTAAAAGAGACTGATCGCCGGCCAGAGCCTGTTCGAAATTCTTGATTGCCTCATCTGTTTCATTGCGCTGCGATGCCAATTTCCCTCTTGCCAAAAAGAAAAGCGGGCGTTTATCGCTTCTTTCCATGACCTTTTTCAAGCACAGTTCGGATTCATCTGCGTTTCCCTGGTCGGCTAATATTATCGACTTGATCGATAAAACATCGATGTCGTCCGGAGCAATGCTGAGCATGGCGTCTACGGTAGCGCGCGCTTCATCGAGACTGCTGGAAAATAGCTGACCGAGCGCTTTGGCTTTCAGCGCCGAAGTTGACTTGGGATATTTGTCCAGCGCCTTATTCGCCGCCTGCACGGCTTCACTGTAAGCGCCTACTGAAAGCGCTTCTGTGGCTAGCTGATCGAAATATTCCGGCGGATCGATTTCAGAGGAAAGCAGCCGGCCGACCTCACCTTTAAGGGCTTCGGCTTTGCCTGTCGTGCGCAAGCTGTGCAATGCGCGGAATTTGGCGCGCCGGGCCTGGGGGTCGAGGATGGCAGCCTTTTCGCCGCACGCCTTGGCTTTGTCCATCTGTTTGAGCCGTCCATACAGGTCGCAAAGTGTCGACCAGGCATCATATGAGGTCGGATCGAGCTCAGTAATGCGCTCGAATTCGTCTTTCGCTGCAGCAGTCTTATCCATCGCCATTAAGGTCAAAGCATGTTGCATGTGTGCGGCTGTTGAATTGGGCGAGATCTGGCAGGCAATATTCGCTTCCGATTCAGCCTCCTCTTTGGTTTTTCCAATTCTCAAAAGAATTGTCGACAGCAAAAGATGCAATTGGGAATTGTGCATACACTTCGGCGACCAAGACCGCAAAAGGTCGGCGGCTTCCATGTTCTTGTTGGCTGCAAACATCGCCGCCGCCTTTGCTACAGCGTCGCGGCAGCCGGGATCGTCTTTGGCATAAACCGGGGCGGCGGGCTCGGGCTCAACTTTTCTTTTTGCTAAAACGACCTGACAGGGCAAAAACAAAGGAAGGCTCAGGGATAAAACCAGCGAAATAACGGTCGAAGGAGCCGATAAATTGCTGAGCCGGATTTGCTTTCTTTGTGTCATTGTCTTTGTAAGTAAGAGTTGAGTTCGACAAGTTTGCCTTTATATTTAACTGGTCAGCATAGCCGATTTCCTTTCAACATGCCTCCGTTTGCGCCGGTTATCAACATGTCCTAAACTGAATTTGACTCTTAATCTAGCTGCTCTGTATCCACAATGGCAATTTTATTGGAATCTCTTTTGTCCTCTTTCCTAATTTCCATTCAAACAAAATGCCCAATCAACCCTTTGAACTCATTGAGTTCATCGATCTCCAGGGCTTCTTTTGCACTCGTGGCGGGTGCGTTGTGTCTGAGCCTCACACTCGGGCAAAGCGCATCTGCACAGAAGGACAACAACAACGAAGACTTGCTTCAGAAGGCGGAGAAGCTCTACCTCGACCGGCGCATGGGCGAATCAGCCAGCTATTTGAACACGATTATTTCCGCAGACAGCAAGAATGCTCGCGCACACAATTTGTTGGGCAAGATTTACCATCGCCAGGGAAAAGTTGAACTGGCCATGGCCGAGTATCACAAAGCAATCGACAGCGATGCGCGCCTTGCCGACGCCCGCTACAACTTGGGTGTGGCACTGATAGATCAGGACAATTTCAGAGAGGCGGAGCGATATTTAGACGACGCAGTGAAACTCGACGGTCGCTCCGCAGAGGCGCATTACAACCTGGGACTCTGTGCCGACCGGCTTGATAAGAACGAAAAAGCACTGGACGAGTTTCAAAAGTCAGTGAAGATAGATCCTTCAATTGCTGAAGCCCGCTACTGTCTGGGTCGTGCCTATTACAAAATGAAGATGGTGGACAAGGCTGTTGAAGAGTACAAAGCAGCTCTGAATCTGAACCCCAAATATGTGGAAGCTCACAATAACCTTGGTGTCGCATACAGTGACCTGGGCAAATATCCCGAGTCAATTTCCGAGTTTCAAATCGCGCTGAAGATTGAGCCGAATTATCCGCAAGCGCAACGCAATTTAGGCTACGCGCAAGCGCACACCAGCCTTGGTATCACTTATTTTAAACAGGGAAACATCAAAAAGGCGTTCGACGAATACAGGAAAGCGATCAAGATTGATCCCGAATTTGCTGATGCCCACTACAATTTGGGCATTTACTATCAGCAACAAGGACAGATTGCCACCGCAGTCGGACACTACCAGGCGGCGATTAAGTTTGATCCGAAAAACGTAATGGCTCATAACAATCTTGGTGTTGCATATTCGCGTCTGGGAAAACGCGATCTCGCCGAAGCTGAGTATCGGCAAGCACTTAAATTGAAACCGGATTATCGCGAAGCAGAGCAAAATCTGCAAGCGCTGAAACTTGGACCTGGTGCACGGCAGTAGATAATCAAAAGTTTTTTGTATTGAAACCCAGCGCCGATACCTGCCGTAATTAAGCGCAGCAAGCCCCGCCAATTGCGCGAGGGCCCTAGGCAACACTCGCGCACAGGACTTTTGCACCAGTAGGCAGTGCACAATTTCCTATATCTATAATATACATACCTTTGTATGTAGCGTCAAGGCTAAATAGCACTTTTATTTCGCTGATTCTTGGCTCGGGCGAGCGTTAGTGCTCCCAGTTGCAACCCGTTTGCTCTACTTCTAGCCGCTTTGGCCTTTTGAAGTTCAGGCGTTCCCACTCCAACTTGGCTTTCTTCTTGTCCTCTTTCGTTTCTTTCTTCTCGTCTACATCACCTTGTTTTGCCGGCTTTATTTCTATCGGATAACTGATGATCGTTTTGCGCCGATTGGTTCCTTTGGGTGGTTGAACCACCGCGCATAACCAGGAGCCGTTTGGAGTGCCGCGCCAGACGCACTGTCCACTGTCGTCGGCAGTCAAATCATCTGTTATCTCATCAGGTTTTTCGAGCGGAACCGGAATATTCTTTTCTACAGGGGTGACACCGCGCCCGGTGCCTGTATACAAAGTGATTTTGGAGCCGGGGGGCACTCCGCTGATTTTGGCAACTACTTTGTCTTTGCGAAAGGCAGAAAGAATGTTTTCCGTTATCGGCACAATCCTTGACGGTGCCCGGGGTTTGATGGATGGGTGCGCTTCCAGATATTGGCGAAATGGAATGCCTACGCGTTCAGGTGTGTTCACCACATTCTTTGCATCTTTGAAGTCATAGCCTTCACCCGACTGGAATGTGTAATTGTTGATGGCGATTTTGTAGTCTTTGGTTTCATCAACCGGACTGTATGAGCCGTCTTTGTTTTCCGACAGTGCAAAAACGAGCCGCTCACCGCGTTTTCTTGTCGGGTCATAACCGAGCTTCAAGCCATGCACGTCGAGAAATCGTCCACCGGCAGGACCGGAGACACTATGTTCTAATGCGGAGAGAAGGGCCTTGCCCTTGATGGTGGCAAAGGTAAGCTTGTTGTCGAAGGGCAGAATTTCTTGCACTTTTTCCAGTGTGATCGGGCCTTTCTCAATGCGTCCTCTCATGCCGCCTCGGTTGTGCACGCTGATTGTTGTTCCATAACTCTTGCCTGCATCGCAAAGGGCATCGGTGATCAGATCGCCTAAAGCGGAATCCCATGGATAGGCAGTCCAGCGATTGTCAAAGGCGCCTTCTGCTTGCGAAACAATCGTGCGCCTGAGTGGAAGAAGTGGTTCCACTTTCTTATCGATGTATGCCTTCATGACCGGATCTTCCGGTATTCTGTCGGTAATATTGATGAGGCGATATCTGGTTTCCGCTGCGTCCAGACTTCCGTCTTTCTTAAAGGCAACATCCAGGCGGCCCAGCGTTCGGCCGTAGCTTCCCGTTTGAACAATGATGGTTTTGGAGCTGTCGTCGTGTTCGACGAAAATGGCTTTGTCCAGGCGTGTGTGGCTGTGTCCACCTATGATTACATCGATTTGCGGAATCTCTCTTGAAATTTGTTCATCGAAGTCGGTACCGCAGTGTGTTACGGCAACAATGTGGCTGACGCCCTGTTTTTCCACCTCTTTAACTACGTTGCGAACCGGAATCAGCCAGTCGTCATTGAGGTGCTTGATTTTGACGCCTCCCAGCGAAAGGGAAAGTCTCTCCAATTCCGGTGTCATGACGCCGATAAAGGCGATTTTCTTGCCGCCGATTTCTCTTATGACGTAAGGCTTGATCACTGCTTTGAGATCCGGCTGTGCTTCGGCGTCCATGTTGGCGCAAACGATGTCGAATTTCGCGTTTTTCAGCTGTTTGCCGAGATTTTCCGCCCCGTCGTCGAACTCGTGATTGCCTATCGTGTAAATGTCGTAGCCAATCTGGTTAAGGAGAGAAACTTCCACCTCGCCGTGGTAATGAGTGAATAGGGGCGTGCCCTGGAACATATCTCCGGCGTCGATGACGACAGTATTGGGAGTATTTCCCTTTATCGAATGGATTAAATGACCCAGGCGCGCCATACCACCGACAATCCTTCCCCTTTCCGAAAAAGGCTCCGCGTGCGAGTGCAAGTCATTGGTGTGTAGTATGGTGAAATGGAGTTCTTCGTCGGCCGCCCGGGTGTCAGATGTGACGGCGGAAACGTGGACAACGGCAAGGAGGCTCAAAGCGATGAGTGCCAGCTTCAAGAATCGCCGGACGTTGAGACTGCTTTTGGGGGCTTTATCGTTTTGCATGTTTGCCGTGACTTCCTTAGGTGCGCCTACTAATGTATACGGTCAAGTGCCCGGAAAAGTTCGAAGTTTGGACGTTGAATTTGTTCCTGAGCCGGGGTGTCCTGTAGCTGTGACGAATGGACGAGCCGAATTGGACCTCGATCCATTCGATGTTCCAATCGACGCTCGCATCTATATTGATTATAAGAATATTTCAGAAAGAGCAATCTCGGCTGTCAAGTTTCGATTGCGCTTCACCGATCAAGAAATGAAAGACCGCGGCACCTGGCATGCTCCAGATATGGAATTGTTACCGCCGGGAGCAACCGGGACGGAAAAATGGAAACACGAGAAAGTAGATCCGCGTGCGACATCTTTGAAAGTCAGAATCTTGCAGGTGAAGTATCAGGACAATTCCCACTGGATGAGTGTGAAAATGTCGGAGCTTGCCAACCCTTCTAATTCTTCTAATGCGTCCGCCGGTGCCACCGGGGGAGGTGGCGGTGGTGAAGCTTCTCCTCAAGCTCAGCTCCAATCAAATTCGATAATTCCGGACATTCCGCAACAACAGGCACCGCCTGCAAAGGCGGCGCCTCCAGCCAATGCCGGCGGACAAGCTGCTCCGGCAAGCGAAGATCCCTTCAGCATAGGGCGGTAGCGAAGATGGTGCTTCGGGAAATGCTGCTTAGTTGAAGTTAATGAGCGGGAATTAACAACTCTACCAGTTTCTCAAATAAATACAAGTCTTTTCGTATATGGCGGCGGGATGTATTGTATATGCAGCATGATGGCTCTTTGTCACCGCAGAGAGCCTTTACAAGAGAATAATTTGAAAGTAGGGCGAAATGACGGCGCTTTTGTCGCTTGCACCTGTGTTAGCCGCTTGCTACCTTTTGGCCACTCTAAAAGGGCACGCGGTGCTCCTTTTATTTCTGGCGGCCAGCCTTGCCTGGTGTGCGTGGGCGGTTATGAGAGAAAGACGATGTGCGCATCTCGAGAGATTGGCTCGGTTTGCTGAATACGAAAACATGTTTGACATTGATGATGAAGAGCTCATTGCTGTTCCGCCTTCACCAGTGGTGCCACATCCGCCTGCACGATTACCAGATTTCCTGGTAGCGCGAAACTCTGCAAGAGCTGAGCGCCCGAGCATGGCGCATAGCAGAGTAGCTGGCAATCAGCAGCCTGCGGTGCAAGATTCCTGGCGTCAATCTCCTGGTGCCGAGAAAGTTCGCGCATTTCCCATACACAAACTCTCGCGCTGACAGGCAGACTTGTCTGGCTCATATCGAATTTGAAAACAGACTGCACAAGGCGCGATTGCGCACTTTGCATCGGGTAAACCAGATATTGGTCTAGTGGTTTTCCTTGAAATGGTTTTGTGGCTCTGTTTTTCTTGGTGGACTTTCGATTGCAGCAAGGCGGTTTTCCAGAGAATCTCTGGGGGTTTCCCTATAAAGGTGATACAGGATTGGATGGCATAAGTAAACTAAGGCATTCGGGGAATCCGGTATTCCCAGTGGGATCGAGTTTTCATATGGTAGCCCGATGAGTGAGCGGCCCTAAGCGGTTCGTGCTTGAGTCAGAGCCATTACACCAGATGTTCTCAATAGAAGCCTTCAGTTTGCAGGACATGACTGAACTCAGCGGAGAGATCCGTGAGCTGGGTAATGGCGCGCGCACTCAAGAAGAAATTGCCGATCGAATTGTCCACCATTTATTCGACGGGTTTACCTTGAAAAAGAGCGGCGAAAAGGCTTTTGCTCTGGTTCGATTTTTTATCAGTCTCCCCTACCTGGATCTCGAAGCTCCACTTAAAAGATATGTGGAAAGCCGGCGCGCCGAATACCGCGACCTAAGACCCGATACTCGCTGCTTGACCCTTCTTGCCACTTGCGGGCAAATGGAGCAATGGTGTGACCGCACCCGATCACACGAGCATCGAGTCATTCCGATTGACAGTCCAGACCTGGCCACCGAATTGCCGATGATTGCCTTGCTTTGCAAACAGTTTGGATTTGAATCGAATTCTGTCGCCGATGTCGTTCTTACCCATCCCGACCGGCAATCGAATTCTGTCGCCACTGTGGAGAGCGATGTGGTCATGGACCAGGATCAGGCTACCTTCAATGTTTTCTTCGTTCCTGAAGCACTGGAGTCGCCTTACATTTATGCCCAGGAAGAATTTGTAAAACCTTACGGCATCAAATCTGTGCTGGGATTTGGCGGCATACTATCAGCTGGTCAGATTTTTGCCGTAATTCTATTTTCGCGCGCGCCAATAAAACGCGAAGTCGCTCAGCGTTTCAAGCCTCTGGCCCTGTCGGCGAAAAATGCATTGCTGCAAGTGCCACAAGATAAGGTATTCGCTCTACCTTGAACCTGCTTGGCGCGGCGGCGAAAGGTTTACGCCGCCACTATGCCTTGCGTTTTTTGAGCACACCACCGAAACGACCGGCTACGCTCAAGGGCTCCTCGAGCTTGCAGAGCACGCAAATTACAAGGTACGCGAAAAGACCGAGACCGGCTGACAGACACAGAGAGATGAGCTGTCCGATAAAATTCTGCGGAATCAGGCTTTCCGCTTGATTGGAAACAAACCAGCTGATAACACCGCATACTGCGGAGGCGAGAATCATGATTGCTGTCGGATAGATCAATTTCGTGGTGCCCAGACGGCCGATTTTTTTTCTGGCGAAGAAGGTCAAAGCAAACAGGTTGAACACCGTTACCAGCGTTGTCGCAATCGCAATGCCGGCTATGCCGGTTTTCATCTGAAACACGAAAAGCCAATCAAGCACTGTTTGCAATAAAATCGCCGCCACCGCGATAAGAAAAGGTGTTTTCGAATCCTGGTGCGCATAAAAGACTCTTGTAATCAAGTCTCGAGCAAGGTAGAAGAAAATACCGGGGGCGAGAAAAATCATAACGGTCGTAACCATTTCTGTTGAGTGAGTGGTGAACTTCCCGCGCTCGAACAAGAGTTTGATGATTGGTGTCGGGATTGCCATCAAGAGTGCAGCAATGGGAAGCGCCAGAAACCAGAGCAAGCGCAATGCCTTTGACAGTTCATCTTTCAAATCCTGGATGCGATTGCCTGCCACCTGCTCAGTAAAACGCGGCAAAATAGGGACAAGCATGGCAGTAAGCAAAACGCCCAGCGGCAATTGAATCAGGCGATTGGCATTAACAATGGCTGTCCATCCGCCTTCCTGGATGGTGGAAGTGAAATACAAGTGAACATACAAACTGATCTGCCCGATCGATGTGCTGAATGCTGCAGGCCCCAGCATCAGCAAATACTCTTTCAAGCCGGGATGAAGATTCTTTGAAAAACTCCATTTGAGCGGCGTTTTCAGCATGCCTGGAATTTGCACGACCGCTTGCCCGATGGCGCCGGCTAAGGTCGCCCAGGCCAGGCAGACAATGCCTGCCGTGTCGCCAAAACAGAAGACAGCGATGATGAGCGCCAGGCTGGCAATTGCCGGAGAGAACGATGGCCAGAAGATCCTGTTGTATACGTTCAAAACACCGTAAGACAATCCCACAAAACCAGATATGGCCACAAGTGGCAGCATGATGCGAATTTGCCTGACGGTTTCATTCCAGTATTCTTGCCGGTGCGCTTCAACCAGCGCGCTGGCTGGGGCAATGAACTTAATCAGCGCGGGGGCGAAAAAGTATATTGCGACAGACGGAAGTATCAAGAAAATCAAAGTGGCGAGAAAAATCTGCACCATCATGCGACCGCTGTCCGGATCGTCTTTTTTGGGCGTCAGAACTGCCACAGCCGACGAGTGAAATGGTCCGCCCAGTCCGCCGAAGAGGATCAAGATATTTCCCGTGAAAAGGGTGGCATTGTTGAATGCATCGGAGAGATAGTTTGTTCCAAATGCTTGCAGAACAACTATGTCGCGAATCAGACCAGCGCACTTGGAAAGAACAGTGAGGACGGCGACAATGCCGAAAGTCTTTCCCAGCGACTGCTTCTTGCCGCCGGGAGAACCTGCAGTGGCGACGTCCGGCCTTGACCCGGCAGCGTCACCGGATCCTTTTCCTGGCCCTCCGCCTGGCTCGGTCTTTGCCTTTTCAACCTCTTCTGAAATTTCCGCCAGTTGATTAAGTTCGCCGTCTGAGACGGCATAAGGCTCGCTGCTGAGTGCCTGCAATGCGGCCGCGTCTTTGAGATCTTCGGCTTCTTCTTTTAGTTTGCCGCTTTCAGCTGGAGCATCCGGCTTAAAAGGCTGTTCTGCCGACACTTGCGGCTCCTCAGTTGGTCAGCTCAATCTTAGCGCTTTGGCAACTGGCCAGGCTTAGGGAAAACCCCCGGTTTTCGATGTCTGATTCAACTTACTAGTCACGCTTGAGGTCTTGTTCGCGAGCGCTCGCTTCTTTGGCATACTTGACAGATGGTGCTTCCGGTGCCGGTGCCGGTGCCAATCTGCTTTTGAAGGCTTTAAGCGGATCCTGCGCGAGGGCTTTCTGGCAAGAAGTCTTATCTTGATCGGCCGACTGGCAAGGAGCAATTCCCAGATAGCGAGCCGATTCCATGGCAATGGCGTTGAAGACGGGGCCGGCAACCGTGTTGCCCCAGCGCCCGTCTGTTTGCGGGCTGTCTATGACGACAATGCCGACTAATTGTGGATTCTCAGCCGGCAAGAAACCAACGAAGGAGGCGATTGTTTGACCAGCCAGATATCCTCTGCCGCTGGCTGAAACCTTTTGTGCAGTGCCTGTCTTGCCTGCCACTCTGTAGCCCGGGACTTTCCCTGCAATCTGCGTGCCCATGGCGATGTTGTCGGCAAGCAAATGAGAAACATGCTTCGCCACCGCCGGGGAAATGACTTCGCGCTTTGTGGGTTCTGTCCATTTTTCGGTGACGCCGGTTCTGGGATCGTAAATGCGCCGGATAAGGTGAGGCTGCTCCCAGACTCCACTGTTTGCAACGGCACCGACCGCTGCCACCAATTGCAGTGGCGTCACGGCAATTGCACCCTGCCCGAATCCGGTAGTGGCAGCATCAAGTGGTTTCCAAAATTTGTGATTGAGCAAGAGTCCATGCGACTCTCCAGGCAAGTCAATTCCGGTCGGCTGTCCAACTCCGAATTTTGTGAGCATCTCGTGAAAAACTTTCGGCGGCATCATCATCGCGATTTGCGCGGAAGCAATGTTGCTTGAATGGATGAACAAATGCAGTAGATCCAGACTTCCATGTCCGCCGTCATGATTGCGAATGGTGCGATTGCCGACGGTCAAGGAGCCGTTATCATAAAAGGTGCTCGTCGTCTTGATTGCGCCTGTTTCCAATCCGGAGCACACAGTCAGGATTTTGAAAGTCGAGCCGGGTTGATACACGTCAACCATGGACCAGTTCTTGGTTGTTTCCAGCGCGTACTTGTGATATCGATTGGGATCGTATTGCGGATAATTTGCCCAGGCTAGAATCTCTCCATTAGTAGGATCAGCAAAAATCGCTGTTCCTTTTAAAGCCTGAGAGTGGCGGCACATTGCCGCCAGTTCTTTTTCGGCCAGGTGCTGCAAATAATTGTCGATGGTCAATTCGACATGTCGTCCTAGCGGCGGCGAAATTCCCCAGTCGGCATTCGGCTCTTTGACGAGAATGCTGCGTCCGTGCCCGTCCAGTTGCGGAGTCGGCATGGCGCCAGTGTCTTTGAGAAGGCTTTCTTCCTTCTGCTCGATGCCACCCTGCCCCTGCGTATCCATATTTACATAGCCGAGCAAGTGAGCCGCCAGCTGTCCTTCCGGATAATGACGAAATGGGCGAGGCACTATATCCACACCCGGCCAGTTGAGAGCCTGTATTTCGTCTACCGATTCACGCTCCATATGCCGACCGAGCGTGATTACCGGATAGCCGGCATTCATCAATTTATAGATCTTCTCGGAAGGCTGGCGAGTGATTCGGCCGAAAATTTCGGAAGCTTCTCTAATTCCAGCTTTAACAAGTTTGGGATGGACATAGACATCATACCTGGTGGTATCAATCGCCAGAGGCAAACCATGGCGATCTGTGATGGCGCCTCTGTGGACGAGCAAATTATGCTGCTGCCGCTGAACATGCGCTTTGTTTTTCAGCTCAGGTCCCTGAATGATTTGCAGGTAATAGAGACGGCCGATTATAAGAATGAAACCGCCCAAAAGGATGAACTGCCAGACGCGAAGGCGCCACAACGGAGATCGTGGACGTCTATCGTGACGTCGTGAGCAACCTCGAGTCCCTAATTCTGGAGACTGCGTGGGCAACGTGAGGGCCTCCGGCAGGAGTTTAGTATCCCGACAATAATGGGAGACTATGGTGGTTGGGCTTGAATGTGGACAATTTTGGAGCCGCAACTTCCTTTACGATGAGCACTTGTTCGGGCACTTGCAAGCCGTGGCGTCCAACTACACTGTCCTGAATACCTTCAAAGGAGATTGCTCTCAGAAGCTGCGCGGACAATTCGGAATTTTGTTCCGATAAACGTCTGGCCTGTTCTTGCAGGCGAGTTACGTCATTGGTACGGGCAACGTCCAATCCGTAACCGACTATTGCCAATCCGCAGAATGCGATAAGCGAAGTACGCAATACTTGATTGACGCGCACCACCAGTGGAGCCTTGCGGCTTTCACGATCGGGTGTCTGAGGCGCTACTGGTACCAGATGCGGTCTGGCTTGAGGAGCGTTGTAGATAATTTCCTTGCGAGCACCGTTGGCTGCTTCCTGGGACTTCTGGCTTTTCTCGCCTCTAAGACTCGGCTCGGTAAAAGCTAAAAGCTGTGCGGCATTGCTCGACATGTAGTGCTCCCATAATAGGTCCGTCAGATTCGATTGACGTAGCATCGGTAGAATTTGGTTTAGCGCGACTTCTGCTGGCGGACTAAATCTTTTCTCCAACACGTAGTTTAGCACTACGACTACGTATGTTGGCAAGCACTTCTGCTTCTCTTGCAGTGACTGGTTTGCTGGTCATTATCAGCAACTCGGGACGTTTCCCGCACGTGCAAACAGGGTGCCTGGGCGGGCATACGCACCCTTTCGCGTAGAGCCTGAGAATTTGCTTAACGATGCGATCCTCCAGGCTGTGAAAGCTGATAACCACGAGCCTGGCGCCCGGGGCGAGAATCTTCACAGACTCATGTAAAAATTTTTCCAGACGTGCCAACTCGGAATTGACTGCAATTCTTAATGCTTGGAATGTTCGAGTGGCTGGATGCGAGTCGTCAAGCCTATCTGATCGGCTTTTCGATCGATGCTTGTTATGCCCTCTGGTACCACGGGCGGTATATATACATCCGGCAATAATCTCTGATAGTTCGCCTGTCGTATGTATGGGACGCCTGCTGACGATGCGGCGCGCGATTTGCCGGCTGAGACGTTCTTCACCATATTTGAAAATAATATCGGCGATCTCTCTTTCTTGATATTCATTCACGATCGTTGCGGCGCTCAGTTTCTGAGTATGATCCATGCGCATATCGAGAGGACCGTCTTTAAGAAAGCTAAAGCCTCTTTCGGGATTGTCAAGCTGCATGCTGGACACGCCCAGGTCAGCGATGATGCCACCATCAACAGTGCTGATACCGAGCGACTTTAAATGTTCACCTATGTCGCTGTAGTCACCATGAACATATAAAGCCGCAGCAGGCAATCTCGCAGCCGCCTTGTCAAGTGACGCTTTGTCCTTATCGATGCCGACTAATTTTCCCTGGCTGCCCATGCGCTCGCGAATGGCCGCCAGGTGTCCGGCGGCGCCTACAGTGGCGTCGACGTAGGTAAGTCCGGGGCGAATGTTCAAAGAATCCAGAGATTCTTCAAGAAGAACGGATACGTGTTCTTTTGCGGCCTTACCTTCTGAGGAAAAGCTGCTCTTGGAATCTTCCTTCTGGTTATCTCTGTCTATCTGTTTATACTTAAGACTTGCGTTTTGCCAGGAAATCGAAATCCCAGCACGTAAAGTAAATGAGCTGAATCGTCAAAAGGCCCATCAATGCCGTCAGAAGCATTGGGCTGAGCCACTCAGGTCTTTCCGCCCAGAGATTAAGATACAGCGAGCCGTGCAGAATCGCCAGCGGCATCATGAACAGGGAGACGATAGCTAACAATTGTTTGGTTGTGGCTGTTGTGCCGGCCCAGTGCCAGCGTAAGCCATCCCACCAGAATGTCGGTGCGACTTTCATACCCATGCGTCTGGCTGGGTATAGTCTTCTTCCGCCCCTGAGAGGCACAAAGCAACGATCGCAGCTGTTGCAGGACAAAGTTTCGGTCAGCCCATATGGTTCCAAAATCCCGGCATGGCAGCGGGGGCAAGGATACGACTGATTGAGCACGATCACTTGTTGGTGGAAGGAAAGCTGTTCGTATGATTGAAACATTGCCAGTAAGCCCAGTGAGGTCAGGGAATCGCAATTGACCGGGTGCTAAAAAATGCCGCGCGGAAACAGAGCCAGACCTACTCAGGCTGGATCCACTGCTGACGAAAAACCCTGTCTCTTCTTAATTACCCGCAGAAGGGCACCAAACAGCGGCTAACGAGAAATATTAGCGATATTTAATGTGATGATAATGCCCACACGGCGGGAAGCTGTGCAGCTTATGCTCACAGGCGTTGGGTTGCCAGAAATCGCTGCGGTCGCCTGGTTGAACAACAGGCCTGTAAAGCGCGCAACTAACTGAAATATTGGTCTTTGCGACTGGCTCCAAGCGCACCCAGTGCCAGCATTACGCGAAACACTACGCTGTAATTCTGGTCTGAAAACTCCACATCCCGGTCGTTCAGCCGTTTTACATTGGGTACGAGTTCGCAGGCGTCAGCCATAGACGTATCATTCATTGATAAAGTTAGCTTTGCTGGCGTCGGCGGCTTGAGTAATTTCCAGCTGGTTTTTGCCTTAGCCGCCTCGTATGCGGATTTCTCCAGTTGTTCGAGCACCTCTGCTTGCGGTTTGAAGCACGCGGAGTACCTGGATACGGCGTTTTTCACAACAACACTATTGACCTTGCCCATCAAATCTTCGCACTCTCTCTTAAGCGCATCGTCGCCCGTGATAAGCGCAATCGGCACGTCATAGGCACCGGCAAGGTAGGCATTCAGCCCTGTTTCTCCAACCAGAACATCATTTATACGTACGTCGCGGAACACGGTCGCTCTATATGTATGCGAAAGCACGCCGGTCGAGCAGCCCTGGCGCGCGTGATAGCCGACAAAACATGCGAAGTCAGGCTTATTTGCTGTCTGAACGCCCGACACCATCGAGAAAGGTTTTTGCCAACCGCTAACCAGGTGCGCTTTTGGATGCATGAGTTCGATGCGAAGATTGCGCATATCCCAGTGCGAGTCATTAACTACAATTTCGTCGCAACCCGCTTTCAACAGACCTTTTATTACGGCGTTGGTCTCTGCGTGCATCAATTGAACCGCGCGTTCATACCCAGGCTCACCAGGCTGAGTTTGGCTGGAGTGACAGATGCCGTTTATACCTTCCAGATCCACTGATATATATGCACGCATGTGAAATTCCCTTAGGTTTTCGCCCAGGAGGTGAGTATATCAATGTGTTCTTGAATCAAACTCTATTAATGCTGAGACATGTCAAGGCTCAAACGCTATAATACCGGCTGATCCGAACCTCGAATTAAAGTTGCATTTCGGATGCAGCACAAGCTCGCGAAGCACGCGAAACATCAAATGCTCACTCTTTCGGAAACATTGAAAGAACAGAAATCAATTATGATCAGAACCGATTCTATGTCGAGATCTGATTCTGGATCTGCAAGCGCCGGCTTGGCATTCGACAAAATGCATGGTCTGGGCAACGATTTTGTCGTGGTCTTGCTCGATGACTTATTGCCTTTTCAGTCGCTCACCGAAGCATTGAAAAAGGGAATCGACCCCCTTTCCGCACTTGCGAAGCGGCTCTGTGACCGAAATTTCGGCATTGGCGCCGACGGGTTGATTGTCGGATATTCTTTGAAAAATACACCGGCAATTGACGCCGGCATATTGAATGCGCTCGGCGCCGGCTATGCGATCGGTGCCAAATGTGATATCGGATGGATTTATATCAATTCCGATGGCTCTTATTCAGCCATGTGCGGCAACGGTCTGAGATGTCTTGGACTCTGGGCTCTCAGGAAAAAATTGGTTGCATCTAATAGAATTTTGGTGTCAACTAAAGCAGGAGTCCAAGAGATTCTTGTCGAAGACGAATCAAAAATTACGGTGGATATGGGTAAACCAATTCTCCAAACCGAATTGATTCCTCTAAACACTCCCAAAGCAGCCAGTTTTGTGCAAGGCGAATTGAACTCACCTGATTTCGAATTCAAAGCAACGTGCGTGAGCATGGGCAATCCGCACGTAATTATTTTTGACGCACCGCAGGCGCAAGACAGTCTTTCTGAAATGAAGTTTTCTGATTCATTGAAAAAATTGTCCATTCTGGTGCAACAGCACAAGCTCTTCCCTGAAGGCGTTAATGTAGAGTGGTGCCGCGCTGTTTGTCGAAATGAAGTTCATTCACTTATATATGAACGCGGGTGTGGTGCTACGCTCGCCTGTGCAAGTGGTGCGGCGGCAGTTGTGGTGGCCGGAGTTCTTGAAGGACGAATCGATCGAAAGGCGAAGATTCGATTGCCCGGTGGTTATTTGTCCATCGAGTGGGCGCAATCAGACGAACATGTGCACATGAGTGGTCCGGCAGCAACTTCGTTTAGCGGATCGATAGGTTTTGACGCGCTCGACAGCATTCTTTCTTTGGGCGGACAATCTGTTTCTAAGGAGATTTTCTGCTCGTGATGATGCAAGCTGAGAGACGGAGGGACTGGATAAAGAGCCGGCGCAAACAGCGTAATCTGGCTCGGACCGCACGTCTTCGCCGTCAATTCATGCGCTATACGACGCTTTTGGCTTTGCTCTATCTTGGCGGCAGTTCGATAGTGCGCTTGCCCTGGGCAATAGACAATACTGAATCCCAATTGACAGTCCGTGGAAATTACGTGACCAGCCGCCAACAGATCGCTGCGAAGGTTGAAGATTCAGTTGGAAAGCCGGTCTTCAAGGTCGACCCCAGACAACTGGAAACGAGCATTGCCCAACTTCCCTCGGTCAAACATGCGTTTGTCCGGCGCTACGCATTTCCTGAGCCGCACATTCTTGTTGAAGTGCTCGAAGAATTCCCCTGGGCGACTTACGTGCCCGAGCCCGGCAAGCCCCCGGAAGCCGTTATTTCTCAGTCGGGCAGAGTTATTCCTATAAAGGATTTCCCTGTCGTTATGCGCCCGCCTCTTCGGGTCTACGGTCCGGCTGCGCTCAAGATGTCTGCTGCCGACGTTACGCAATGGGCTAGCTGGTCCAATTATATTTCCCAGCAAACCAAGATGCCTGTCGAATCCATCGACTTGACGCATCCACATGACGTGCAGGTGGAAAATGTCGCGCTGCGTTTGAAGCTGGGAACAGCCGATACTTCATTGACCCGCCGCCTGGGTAGACTGTCTTCTGTCATGGCCGCAGTCGATCCGCTCAAAACCAATCTCGAATACATCGATTTGGGTTTGGACAACAACATTCCGATGAAACTGGCGAAGGTTGATCCGAGGAAGGAAGCAGCTAAGAAAGCCGCCGAAGAAGCCGAGAAGAAGAAAACCA
>JADZFV010000376.1 GCA_020854255.1 Candidatus Melainabacteria bacterium
CCGGCTGGCCAAGCCGTCGCACAATAGTTATCGATCACTGAGAATTTCTTTCAAACCATCAATTTGGACTATTGGTTTTTGAAAATTTCTACTTCTTTCTATAATAGAGTCGTGCACAAGTAAGAGTTTTGACGGGACACGGTTTGCTCAAGCAAAGAACGGTAGCTGGAAAGGCTATAAAAGACACTTTCCAGCTACTGATTCGATGCATTCAATTTCTTGAGACGCCGTTTTTCCGCATGTACAACCTGACGCACAGCCTTGACGAATTTGTCGAAGATGGGCGTGGTTTTGATGCAACGTCCAGTGGGAGCGAATTTACGAGGACCTACGAACATGGTCTTGAGCAGGTTATTGGGCAGTTCGATTTGAACGCCTTTCTGCTTTGCCATGTTGACGAAGTTCAAGTTGCTTTCACCCCTGTGACGCGGACTGTCCGGATCGACGAGAAAACCATTGGCAAGAAGCGCTTTCAGCATGCTCTCCTTGAGTTCTTTGTTCAATCCGCCCAGCCAAATCGTCATGTCGTCCTCGTCGCCCATGCCGTGAATCGATACTGCAAGTTCAGATGCAGCGAGCATCTTCATCAGCTCTGGATCGCGGAAACGGGTGGAGGTGACGTGCAATTCCTGGGGATCATTGGTGCGCAGTCCCTGGAAGTCGAAGAAATTTAAATCGGGTCCGGCGCAAGCGCGTGCCAGAGCTGATGTACCTTCTTCAATGTAGCCGCCGTGCGGTGAAACGATAGTAGCAAAAGCACTGCGGTATCGAATGCGAATGCGATAGTCACGCTTTTCCTTTAGCCGTGACTTGAGCGCAGGCACATCGGGAAACACATCTCTGTGAGAGCCCATGTTTTGTGTCCTTCTCAGCTGGTGCAGCTTGAGGAAAAGTGAATAGACAACCCGCTCCAGCTCTTCCTTTGCAAAGACGAGTTTTTCTCACATGCCGGAGCAGGTAGAACAAATCAGGTCAAAGAAAAAGAGAGAGAAGGGGAGGAGAAGAAAGTCCGTGAAAGCAACGATAAAGAATTAGGACTCGATACTACTAGCTTTGCTCTCGCAAATGTAGCGGCGAGAAGCAGCCCGCCTGGAGCAGCCCGACAAACAGACAGGCGCGCCACTCGGCACTGGCCAGCCACAATCGAAAGTCCGAAAGTAGAAAAGAGCCTCGACTTATCAGCTTTTCACAGCAAATTCGAGCCTGTTTTGCATAGCGCAGTTAGCAAAGCGCATGACAATCAAAGGCAGCCAATCCAGTGCGCTGCAACAATCAGAACGAGCGTTCTTCTGCCTGAGCAGTCTGAGGTCCGGATGCACTGCGCAGAAGAATCTTCATTGCTTCAAGCTTGCTGGCCGGGTCCAAAGTCTGATCTTTGAAGATGTGTGAAATTGTGTCGATGCGGTGCTGGCCCAGGCAGTTTACGGTAAAACCTTTGCGATCGACCAGCCCCATTGCCTCTGCCAGATTGCGCGTCTCGCTATGCTTGAGCGCTTTGCCAATGTCGCCGCCAAAACGACTGTTCACGGTCTCGATAAAATGCGCAGCCAGAGGCGACGACAGATGTTGTGGAATTACCTGATTGGGCTGACCGACATTCATCGGCATAACAGCCGCTTGCTGCTGCTCGAAAATTACCGGATCAGATTGTCTTTGAGATTTCGATTTCTTTTGCTTTTTCATTGGTGGCGCCGGCAGTGGCGCCAACGTGCCGTTGGTGGCATAACTCGGTTGACTGCCGTAGGTGTATGGCACACCCAGAGGCATAACCGCTTGCGTAGTGTTGGGTTGCGGCACTCCCGTCTCTGCCGGGGCTCCGTCTTCATACACCACCGGCAGTGCGGGAGCACCGGGAGCGCGGGCGAGCAACTCTCGATCGGCTTGATCGGTCGGCTTTACCCAGCGTGCATAATTGATCTGATCAGACGGTCCTTGAGGGACTTTCAACAGCCCCGGGGTTTGCAACTGCACCTGATCTTCAGTGTAATTGAGACTGGTGCCATAAATGTTTTTCTGCGGGATGACACGATATGAACTGCGCGCCGCCGCCTGAATCGTCGTCGAAGCCAGGTAGGCAGGACTGCGATAGCTCCACGGTGTTGCCGCCAGTGGATAAACAAGCGCGCGCACAGGCCAGAGCCAATTGCCCAGCCCGTAACCGAAGTTGTAGTACGCATGCGCCGGCGCAGCTGACAAAACAAGAAGGGTTGCAGCTGCGCAGAAGATAGCGCCGTTTCTCATTTTCTTTCCAAGAATTTTTTTGGTCGGGAGAGTCATTGCTCCTCCAGTTCAGCCGTCTGTGTATGAGATTTGAACGGCTGCACGCCGGATGTCACCATTTATCAAGAGATCTAATAACAAAAAAAGAGCGCATTTACATATTAATTCGTATACCTGATACGAAATGTGATTGAATTCTCACGCTCTCATTAGTATTTACCGCAATGCAAAGGCGCTGGATGCAGCCTCAACCGCCTTGCCCGGCTTCACATCGTGGCCCAATTTCCCGAGCACCGATTCCAGAGCGGCCAGAGTCATCAGGATGTCTCTTTCGAAAACATAGCCCATATGCCCGATGCGGAAAATCTTCCCTTTGAGTTCTTCCTGTCCGTCAGCAACAAGGATGCGAAACTCCTCTTTGAGCCCTTTTCGGATGTCTGCCACCGCAATGCCATCCGGTGGAAGAATGGCGGTGATGGTCGGGGAAGCATGTTCGTCGGCAACGAAAAGCTTCAATCCAAGCGCTTTTACGCCAGACCGCAAAGCTTTTTTCAAACGCAAGTGGCGCGCGAATATTTTCTCAGTGCCGTCTTCGCGCATCATCAAAAGCGACTCTCTGAGCCCGGCTACCAGCGAGACATTGGGAGTGGCAGGCGTCGTATCTTGCTCCAGGCTTTTCTTGTATTTGCGCAAGTCGAAATAAAAACGCGGTGATTTGCAATTTTCACTGACTCTAACGGCGCGTTCGGAGAAAAAAATGATCGCCAGCCCGGGCGGCAGCATAAGCGCTTTCTGGCTGCCCGTAACAAGCACATCCACTTCCCATTTGTCGATGGGCAGATGAATGGCACCAAAGCTGGTGACAGCATCGACAACAAGCAGGGCGCCATGCTCGCGAACAAGCCTGGTAATTGCCTGCAGGTCATTGATTACGCCCGTAGATGTCTCATTGTGTGTGACCGTAACCACTTTGATTTGCCTGTCTCTGTCTTTTTTGAGCTTGTCTGCCAGCAAAATCAGGTCTACAGGCAGCCCGGCTTCGGAAATCATACGCTCGACTTTGGCGCCGTATGCCTCGGAAATTTTCGCCCAGCGCTCGCCGAAAACGCCGACTATCAATGACAAAACGTGATCGCCTGCGTTCACTGTATTGGCAATCGCCGCTTCCATTGCGCCAGTTCCAGATGATGTGATCACAAACGGATCTTTTGCTGTTTCACCCAGCCACTTCAAATCATCCACCGCTGCCCGCAAAAGCATGGAGAATTCAGGCGTTCTGTGACCGATCGGGTGTCTGGCAACGGCTTCCAAAACCCTGTCCGGAACCGGAGTCGGGCCTGGGATCATCAAAAACTCGCGTGCTTGCATCGGGCACACCTCAAACAAAGGGAGACGGCGCGGTTACTTTTTGGGCGAGCGCGCTTTTTGCTTGCCGCCTTGAACCGGCTCAATAATCTCAAATTGCTCGCCGCTTAAGGGCCCTTTGTAAACTTCGACTTTTTCAATCACATCATTTTTGACCGTAATCAAGGCCTGCTGCACGTCCGGAAAGCAATCCGACCATGACTTACACTTGACGTTATCGCAGTTGAAATAGCCGACCGACTTGATGTTGCCGCCTTTCGGGCGCGTCTCGGGGCGGTGAACGGCGCCCTCCCAGTTGATCTTCTCGCCTGGTTTGTAATTCTTATTTTCCAGGCAGCCAAACCGAAAGCCGACGCCCGAAGTCACCTTTTCATTGCAAAAAGGGCACTGCAGGTCGTCGGGGTAGACGGTGTTGTAGGTCAAGCGAAAAAACCAGACCTAGCGATTTAGCTTTTCGGGGATTTTAGCGCTTTTGGTTTGCGAGCCCAGGGTGGAGTTCAAGAAGTCTTCGCCAATCGCCTTTTCGGCTTTTTTGATAAAACTGGCTTTTTGCAGTCTTTGTTCTGCAATTTGAGCGGCGGCTTCTTGCGGCAACACCCCTTCGCTTTCGGCGCGGCTGAGAATCGAATCGATGGTCTCGTAGATCTTGCTGACTTTACTGAGAACCAATTCTTTGTTGTAGCCGTCGATTTCGGCAGCCACGTTGATCAAGCCGCCGGCGTTTAAGGCGTAGTCCGGGCAGTAGACGATGCCTTTGTCGGCAAGGCTCTTGCCGTCATTGTCATTTTCCAACTGATTGTTGGCTGAGCCGGCAACGATTTTGCACTTCAATTGCGGAATGGTGCGTTCGTTAAGAATGGCACCAAGGGCGCATGGAGCAAAGATATCGCAATCCACGGAATAAATCTGATCGGGAGTGACGACAGTGGCGTCGAACTCCTGCACGACCTTTTCTACTTGATTCGGATAGATGTCGGTGATGATCAGTTTGGCACCGGCAGCCGAAAGATAACTGCAAAGGTGGTAGCCGACATTGCCTACGCCTTGCACCGCCACTTTGACGCCTTCCAATTTTTCGCCCAGTCCGGCATGTTTCAACGCGGCCTTTATGCCCTGAAAGCAGCCGAAAGCAGTCATTACGGAAGGATCACCTGACCCGCCTTCATTGCTTCCGCCCACGGCGTGCTTGGTGAAATTGCGGATGTAGTCGATGTCTTTGACGGACATGCCGACGTCTTCGGCTGTGATATAACGACCGGCTACGGATTCGACCGCTTTGCCGAAGGCTTCCAGAAGTTCCGGCGTCTTTTCAGTGCGCGCGTCCGCTATAACAACGGCTTTTCCGCCGCCCAATTTGAGGTCGGCGACAGCGGCTTTATATGTCATGCCGCGAGAAAGGCGCAATACATCGCGAAGAGCAGCAGCTTCGTCGGAATATTTCCACATACGACAGCCGCCCAAGGATGGTCCGAGCACGGTGCTGTGCACACCGATAATTGCCTTCAGTCCTGATTCCTTATCATGAAAGAAAACGACTTGTTCATGACCGTATGCATCGAGATCGTGAAACACACCCATCATTAACGGCTCTCCTAAAAGTATTGGGAAGGATTTGAGGTTGGAACGTTTATAAAACGTCGAAACAGGTCCCGAGAGAATTTTGCAGCCAAATCCTGCAAAGTTTCGCAATCGTTAGGTTATTGCAATTTTCTGTCGTCAAGATCTCGAAAACGCCGCACCTGTGGGAAACAGATCCTTTAGGGATCATGAAGATCGCAAGGCACATGAAGGAGAACATAAGTTTGCCTATTGAAAAATCTCAAAATTAGCGCCCACTAAGAAAGCGGGCACTGAAAACGTTTTTCAATTCAATTATATGTGCTCGATTGCGCTCAGATTACTTGAGTTTTTCAAAGCGGAAAACCTGAATGTCATCAGCGTAGTACCTGAGCGCATCTCCAACAGTCGGGAAATAGTCTTTGTGGACGACCGAAACGAAATCTCTGTGGTCGAGGCGGCAGACGCCTGCTTTGAACTCTTTTTCCTGAAAGGCGGTGACGAAATCATCAGGAGCGTAATCTTTTAAGGGCAAAACCGACTCGTTGCAAATGATTTTCTTCCAGTCGAACCATTGCGGATTACCTGTGTGGCAGCCGGTTGCAGCGTAGTAGACACCGCCAGGTTTTAAAAATCCGGAAATAAAATCAGCGTGTTCGGCCAGATTTTGCATCAAATAAATTACTTCGTAACTGAAGGCATAATCTACCTTTCCTTTGTACTTGTCCGCATTTTCCGCCAGCAAATACTCAATAGGACGTTTTTCGACCAGTGCACTGGCTGTTTCCAGGGACTTGTCGGCAATGTCGATGCCGACGCCGTCTTTGAACTGGCGTTGATCGTGAAGCATGCGCAAAAATCCGCCGCAGCCGCAGCCGAAATCAAGAACGGTTTTGCCTTTGACTTCATCTTTAGGTGAAATGCGCTTGATGAAGCTGCCCCAGTACTGTTCGTGATACTCGTTCATTTCGAGATCGCGTCTTTCTTCTTTCATCCAGGTGGAAATGGCGGTCACGTAACACACTCCTTCGTGCAAGGTAACGGCTGGCTCTCATTCAGCAGACGGCGATTATAGCCTGATGAGAATCAGTCTCAAAAAGAATTCTCTTTTCTATTACTTTCGATGTAGCAAACCTCATGCTTTTTGGCAAATCAGGAACTTATAATGCTGCCAACTGCTCTTTCATATGGAATCTTCCAGGACGTTGTCTATGCCAGTTCAACCCGGAAAAATCGTGGTGCTTGGAGCCGTGCTCACTGCTGTCTCATTTTTAGTCGGTTTGTTTCAGAGCAGTCTGCCCATGATTTTCATGCAATTTTTGTTTGGCGGCATTTCGCTTTTCGTGTTTTTCTGTTTCGGCATTTTTGGACTGGTGGCTCTGGCGCTGGCTGCCGCTGTATTCTCAATTGGATGTCTCTTCATGAATCCGATTGGCGTCTGTTTTCTGCTGGCAATGCTCATTTTTATTCTCAACAGAAAAACCCGCATCCCCCAATGAACAGACTTGAGCGCAAGCGGGCAGCAACATGGATTTAGGTTTAAAAGTTTAAAAGTTAAAGAGATTACCGGCACGACAGTCACCATAGACGGTGGCGCGGTGCGCAGATATTGAACAATAAAATCGTCTTTACTGTTTTTTATAGTAGCTTCTCCAAAAAAGATGAGGGCACCAGAGAAATCGGTTGATTTCGCCCGGTGCCCTCGAGATTTGGTTCGTGCTGACAATCCGCCTAAAGGCTCTCAGGCTCGTGCCTTGAGTTACCCTTTAAACTGACGGTTCTGCTCGAACCGCAGTCAACCCTACTTCTTGTCGTTGAGTTCGCGCTGAAGCCGCGCAGGAATGAGCAGACGATCCGACGGCGTGATGCCGTTTCTCGCATCATATGCCTGCCGCATCTTCCACTTGTCTCCGTCGCTGGACTCCGGAGCGTAGCACTTGCCACCCTCGGCAATGCACAGGACGGAGCCGTCTTCGAACAGCATGGCGCGTTCGTGACAGCCGGGACAAGCGACTTGCTCGTCGACACGATTGGGGTTGCCCAGGATTTCCAGGCTGTTGACTAACTTCATACTTTCTTCACTCCGTTGTTGGCCCTCGAGAGCAGCGGTCTCTCGAAAACGGTCGGCAGCGGCATCCATATCCGCCACCTTTCTAATCGCGTTGCCCCTGAACCACTGATGAGGCAACACGACGACGACGCACCGAACGTGCGACTGCACAGCAAAGAACGCGCGACCGCGCCGCGCCGGAGAAAGCACTGGCGTGAAGCCAATGCACTCTGCGACGCGGCGCAATCAACGCGGCGGTCACGAAACATTTCGTGAACGACTTTCGGTTGCCCTCTCGAGTTCGTCGAACCCGAGAGCCGTCGGCTCTTCCTGAAGTCACAGCCAACGGTCACTGCTCGCGTTTGTTCGCGAATGGACCCTCGTGCTATTTCCCGTTCACCATGACGGTGCAGGGGGCCCTAGTCTTCGCGACTACTTCTGACCATACGCCAGCTTGAGCTGCTTGCGCATGTTCTTCTTGTCGGCTTCGTTGTAGAAGCCGCCATTCACAGCGTTCAGGCTGAGCTGACGGAGGTCCTTTGCAGTCCAGCCGAAAGCGCGACGGCCGAGGGCCATCTGCATCCGCATGCTGGTCTTGATCAGGGTGGTCCCGTCAGTGGAGAGCATCACGCGCTGCTTTTCCTCGAGCTTCCGTCCCACCGGGTGGCAGCGGAATTGACCGCTCGTCAGGCACGGATGCGCCGTGAGAGTCAGGTTCGAGTGCGGGCAGCATTCCTGATAAAGCTCGTCGTCATCGTTGTGCAGGAAGTGACCGACGACGAAAACGCCGTTGTCCTTCAGCTTTTGGATTTCGGCGGCTGTTGCTGGCTGGACTTCACCGAGATGCAGCGTGATGCCGCACTGGCCGCCGGAGGCTTCACGAGCGCGGAGGGCTTCCACCCACCACCACTCAGGAATGCCGCCCCAGAGGGCTTCGGCACCGGCCAGGTCCATGGCGCCGACTTGAGCGCTGTACTTGATGCAGAGATCCGCGACTTCCCTGGCTTCCTTCGCCTTCGCTTCACCTTCCGGACCACGCAGGGCACAGAGGATGAGCTTGATCGGGATGGGCGCGTTGGCAGTCACTTCCGCCACTGCTTCCACAACAGCCTCGAGCGAGAGGCCGCCGAAGATGTGCAGGTGCGGAGCGAAGCGAATCTGGGCGCCAATCGTGTGGTCGGATACCAGGTCCTGGATGTAGTGCTCGGTGAAGAGCTTGATGTTCTCGACCGTCTGCATGAGCGGCACGAGCTGATTGGCGATGGCAGCCACGTACGCCGTCAAATCACCGCCGCGCTGAAAACAATCTTCGCGATAGGCAGAAACGGCGCGGCGTTGCAGGCGGGCAATCAGAGACCGGTCAGTGATCAACCCCGTCTTGGCGAGAAGCTCGGCATCACGCCACAGCTTGACGGTCAGTTCGGGAAAGGGTTCTTTGAAGGTCTCGAAGCCGGCTTGCGCTGCGAACCGCACCACATCACGGTGGCGAAGAACGCAGTCGAGGTGCGTGTGGTTAACGACGTTGGCATGGGCAGGTACCCAAAGCCCATTGATTTTGTTCATCTTGGTCATAGTAACTCCTTGTTCTTGGCGCATGACGCCTGTGCTTGCCTGTGACTGAACAGATTCAGCGCAGACGCTCTGAACCAACCGAGGAGAAATCCACAGCATTTTTGAAACGCGGGAATGCAGACAGCGCACTCCTATCGCCCCCATCAGGCGAATAATTAAAAGACCAGGGAACGCGAAGCGCTCCAAATATCAGGTAATCGAACGCGTTTAGTTCTGTGTTTTCAGCTCCTGAGTTGTTGAAAGAAATGGGACCTTGAAACTAGCAAAAGCCACTTGACAAATACAACGCACTGAAACCATCAGAGACCCATGAATTCACAGTCTTAGCTAAGGCTTATATTGCTTCGCTCGCGCATGCGAGTAAATTTCTAGTTCGGGACGCTCAAAACAGCCAAAAATCAGGACTTAGCGCAGCTAGGCCAGGTCCATCAACGTCACGTATGTGAAGGCCAGGGTTTACCAGGTGGCGAGCTTGGCCCGATGCAGGTACTATATGAGCTTGGACTAGTAATATGGTCTTCAAGAAAGCGAACACAGAAGCTCAGGTAAGGAGGCTTGTTCACATGGCTATAGGCGGCCGCGCCGGTGAATCATTCACTGAAATCAATGTCACACCACTTACCGACGTTTTCCTCGTACTTCTGGTCATCATGATCCTGATTGCGCCCCTGGTCAATCAGACCGTCTTGAAAGTCGACCCGCCGAGCGCAGGTCCGTCCAAAGCTAAAGACGACGACAAGGGTCCCAAGCTCAATGTAGAAGTGACAGCGGCCGGTCAGATAAGAGTCAACAACAATCTAGTCAATCCGCCGGATTCCATCGGTGTGGCGACATCAATCAAAGCCGAACAAGCAAAAGCGGGCAAGACTGATATTCCGCTGATGCTGACTGCAGAAGGCGATGCCCGGCAGAAATATGTGGTGGCAGTCATGGACGCGGCTGCCGGTTGCGGCATCCACAACCTGCGCGTCATGCCCATTAAGAAATAACGAAACCCTCGCACAGAGCCTGTTAAGAAAAAACGAACCCTTGCGCGATTCTGCGCGCATGGAAAAGAACTACTGACAACAAAGCGTTTAAAACTTCCTCAAAAAGGCATTTTGTGTGAAGTTGTTGTTTATCAGGCTCGCTTTTCAAGGCTTTCTTTTAATAGGCTTCGCTCGATCTTCCACGCGTTCTTTTCAAATCAAAACAGCTCCTGACCCGCACCCCCACACGTTTTACGCACTGCGCCCATTGTCCAATCTCCTCCTTTCAGGCGATCGGACTGTGGCTGACATATGCGCTCGCCGGGAACGCAGCTCCGAAGATCAAGTCTCAGCCTCGTTTTCAACTGTCTCATCGACATGCTCGCCCGGGGCGATATACACAACATATCGCCTCCAGATCCGCACATGTATGGGCCGGTCGAATTGAAGGAAATGCTTATGCTAACTGGAAAGCAATACATGCTTGTCCTCGCAATTATGGCAGTCGTGCTCTTGCCGCTGTCATCTCTGGTCGAGAATTACCACTCCGATGTCGATGTGAAGACCGTCGGAAAACAGGATCTGACCAGCGAATTGGCTCACCCACAGACGCCGATCTACGTCGAGGTGTTGAGTCGCAATCGCCGCTCGCTGGAATGCACCGAGAATCATAAAGTCGTTGCCGAACTGGCTTCAGAATATCGCGGCAAGATCAAATTCTTGCGTGTGTTCGTCGAGGATGTTCCCGACGCTGAAAGCATCTTGGGTGTTCACGGCACGCCGTCAGGAGTGCTTGTCGCTCCCGTATCACCTGCAAATATGCAAAGCATGGGTGCCGGCGAGGGAGTCCAGTATTCACCAGTGGAAGGCTTCGGCAGTCGCTTGCGGTTGAAAAAGCTTTTCGACGCCATTTCTCCGTAGAGCCCTTCTGACTCACGCCGCGCAGCAGACAGATCTGGCACCACTTTCGGTGGCACCCCCCCCGATTGACTGTTTTTCAGTCGATCTCGCAGACGGCGAGTCCGAACAGCATTAGTCCCACCGGTGTTCGGTTCTCGCAAATGTAGTCGCTAACGAGTGCAGCCTCGCCTGACCGGTAATGGCGCACTGCACGCATGCCCTCGCTAATGAGGGTCTGTAAGGAGAACAAAAATGTCACAACACAATCGCAAGAGCAATGACGATCAGATGCGGCAAGCGAAGAAAGAGGCGATCAACGCCCTGTACTTCGCGGTCGTGGAAGCGATCGAATCCGCTCAAGAAGCTCATGACGCCCCCATCGAAGTTCCCGTTTCCGGCATCAGCCTGGACGTCGTGAACACTGTCATCGCCAGGTTCGAAAACTCCGGCTGGAATGTCGAGTTGACGGCCGACGCGCAGACACTGTCTGCTACTTTTGCCAACATCGATAACACCCACACTCCCAAGCCGCCGCGGCCGCCCTACACACCTCCGACGCCGGGCATCCCGAACCCACCCGTGCAGCCGATCTTCGAGCCGGGTGGCAAGCCCGTGCCTCAGCCACCGATGCCGCCCGGTCTCAGTCCGGATCCGATTCCCACTCGCCCCGACGAGAAGTAGCCTGTTTCACGGAATCGGGCGGCATTGCCGCCCCTACGGTGGAAACACGTCTCACCGATTGCAGGGGATGCGAGAGCTCCCCTGCAGGCTTCAATTCAACAGACCCGGAAAGTTTCCGAAACTCGAGAGGAAAATACAATGTCCGGTCAAACCAATTCAAAACTGGTAGAAGCGACAGACGCGACCTTCCAGAGTGAGGTTCTGGAGTCGGCCATTCCAGTTGTCGTCGACTTCTATTCGCCCACATGCGGACCCTGCCGCATGATTAAGCCGTTTTTGGACAAACTCAGCGATCAGTACGACGGCAAGGTGAAAGTAGTCACCGTCAACGTCGCCGACAACCAGGACGTCTTCTTCGCCATGGGCGGACGCTCAGTCCCGATGGTGGTCACCTACCATTGCGGCAACGAGCTCAGCCGGCAAGCCGGCGCTCGCCCGTACCCTGAGTTCAGGCAGATGTTCCAGTCCCTCCACGAGCGCGGAATGGCTGAGCAGTGCCCGACTCCCGGCAGCCAGCCTGCCGATGGCGAGGCCCTCACCTGCAAAGAAGAGAGTTTCGCAAGAGCGGTCGACGCCGCCGACCAGGTCTTTTTCGCCAAGGCCGGCCCCGCCTCCGATCGCTTCGAAACGGAGACCGAGCCGGATAACGCTCGCTTCGAGATGGCCAAGATCGACGCCGCCAACAAGCTGTCGGCCGGCGACATCAACCAGCAAGAGCACGATGCTATAGTGCAAGCCGCCATTCAGCGCTTCGTCACCGACACCCAGGCCGCCAAACAGCGCCTCATGGCTGTCGTGACGCCGGCTGAAGCCGAGCGCACTCAAGCCATCGAGGCAGCACGCCAGCTCTTTTCGGCGAATGCCGAAAGCTGATTCAATCTCTAGATTCTTACTGCAGGAGCCTGAGCGAATGGCGCTCAGGCTCTTTGCAGAGCCACTGTAAGAGGGAAACCGCCATGGCGGATGATAACAAAAATGAAAAACCCGAACTGGGTTTGCCTGAACTTCCCGATGAGCTGAAAGATATTCCGGAACTGCAAGACCTGCAGAATCAAGGCAAAGAGCCCGAGCCGAAGAAGCCTGATCCCGAGGAAGAGCGGAGAAACAGAACCAGAATGTTGGTAGGCTCGCAATTTGCCTACTCTCTGGTGGCAGCCTCGCTCGTCTTCGGATACATCGGTCACTGGCTGGGATCGCTTCTGGGCGGCGGTCTGTGGTCGGTTTCTTTGATGATTCTTCTGGGCGCAGTGGGTTTTGCCGCAGAGATGTGGCGCATGATCAGGTTTTTCGATGACAGAAAAAAGCCACCGAAAAACGAAGACGACTAGACGCCAAAACAATAATCAAGTTCAAAGGTGAGCAAGCTTAGAACCCTCGCTCCCTTTGTTTTTTCACTTTCTATTGCTATGTTGTATAGTTGGCGCTTTTAATGAACGGCTACGTATTTTCCCCAATGACCTCGGGAAATTACGATGGCAGAATATTTTAAAATTCCTACTCAAATTTCACAGAAGAAGTCGCTGTTATTGGGCTCACCCCACCTATAAGCGAGACATCTCGATTGTCTTGCCACCCCAGGAGCTAACGACATGGTTGAAACTTACGATTCGGCACCAACAGTTCTCGGTGACATGCAGGGCAAAAACGGCAAAGTTATTGCCCAGCCAGGCGAAGGTCAGCCGGAAGCAGAAAATCTCGCTACGAAAGATCCGTCCGCGACTCTTCTGGAAGGTAGTCAACCCGCAGGCGAAGTGGCTGAGGTCGAAAATTCTTCAGGCATTTCCCTGACGGAAGCGGGATTGGCTGCCGGAGTATTCGTCGCAGGTGCTCTCGGTCAAAAATACGGTTTGAACAGACAAGCTCTGGCCATGGCCGGGCGCGGGCTGGAAACCATGAAGACCGCGGCCTTTGGTGTTACCGATTTAGCCCCCTATGCGCGTGTCGCCGAACGCAATATAGACACGCTCGGCTCCGGTTGGGCATCGCGATTCACCGGATCGCTCAGACCGGGCGGAGAAATAATCGACAAGCAAGGAAAAATCTTCATGAGCACAGATGGAACGCTTGTCGCTACGGACAAACTCTCGCCGTTCAATCCCATCAACGCGATAAACAGATATGGTGACGCAGCGCAATTCCTGCGTTCTGACATGGGCGTTCAGTCCTTCACCTCTACAGTGGGCAGAGGCCCCATCAACGGCTTTGCTATCAAACACGAAGCCAATGATTTGTTGCCGCAATTGTCGACAACCACTTTGAGAGACGGAAACAGATTCGCTCGCTTCATGCAGGAAGGTCACGTGCTGGAAGGAAAAGGTGTGTTCACCGAAGCGCAGATGAACGCTGCCATTCAACAAGGGCAAGCGACAACAAATTCGCTGTATCAAAGCGTCCTCAAATTCAAAGTCTAGAAAAGAACAGCTCAGCGTTCAGGTCGCTTACTTCTGTAGTCAGCGCTTTTCTCAAGGTGATGGCGTGGCTCTTTACTCGCGACCTAGGAGCTTTTGGGGCTTGCCCATTTCTACTACCTGTTGTAGTCTTAGGACAACAAAAAAATTCGAGGGCTGCATCGCCGGCAGGTGAATGCCTGCGACACAGCCCTCAAGGGGGTTACCGGCGGCTGGCGCTTACGCAGTGCGTCCACACTTCATCAGCCAGTGCATTGAGCTGTTCGTTGGTGGCGTCGAGCGCCTCGTCGAACATCTCAGCGAACACGCCACTGACGAGCTGGCGCATGTCGTAAGCGTTCTTGACTGTCTCCAGTTCTCGCAGCACCCGGCGCACCTCCGGCATGTACTCGTCGTCGGGACAGCCGAATTTGGCCAGACCTTCGGTGTCATGCCGGAACATGATGGCAGCCACCTCATCCACGAGGTTACCGTAGCGCACCCTGAGGCGCGCTTCTTCATCCATTATTTCTTGCTTGGTCATTCGTTTCCTTGCGGTCTCCATTCAAATGCACGGAATTGTGCACCTGCCAGGCCCGCTCGGCTGAACAGCGAAGCACGACGGCGGGAGCGAAAGCTCCCGTCGTCGCCAGACATCATATCGCGTGCGGCTTTAGCCGCCGGCGATTAGACGTAGTCCGCGGCGTTCAGGCCGAGGTTGGCAGCGATCTTGCGCGCGACGACCTTCTCGGACTCGGCGAAGTCGCCGTCCGACGCGGCCAGAGCGATGACCAGCTCCATGAGCGTGGTGGCCATCTCGTTGTTGCCCTTGGCCTTCGCGACCAGGCCGTTCAGCTCGATCTTCGTCATGGCGCCCTGGGCCTTCACGACGTAGTCCTGGAAGAGCTTGGCCTTCTCGCCGGGCTCGAAGCAGGCAAGCGCCGGGTGCGAGTTGATGAACTCGGAGGTGGCTTCCACCTCGGAGTCTTCGACCTTGCCGTCGGCGGCGACGATGAGCGCCGAAGCGGCCATGGCGGCCTGCAGGAAGGTGCTGTTCTTGAAGCGGCCGACACGGCGGGTCAGGTCGGCGTTGATGGAGGCGGCACCGTTACGGATGCGGTCGAGGAATGACGGCATGTTGGAATTCCTTCTGAGTCTGGGTTTCGCAAATCTGGAGGAAGCTGCGAACTCGTCGCTAGACTTTCACACTCCAGACCGTTTTGAAGCCGAACAAACATTCGGCGAACCGAGCTTTACTTCATGCACCTGGGTAGCGGCTTGGTGTCGGAGCTATCGCGCCGGGAACTCACCTCGAGCCGCTGCCTTCGGCGTCAGCTCTTCTTGGTCGGGTCCGTGGGGGCGGCGGGGGTCTTCGCGTTGTTCCAGCGGAACACCTTGTAGACCGCGCGGCCGATGAGGAAGAACGAAAGAGCGCCGACGATGTAGGGGACGTACGGGATCGTCATGATCAGGGCGAACGGCAGCTCGACGACGGCGACGAGAACTGCAACGGCGATAGCCGTGTTGATGAACGCTTTCATGCCCGGCTGACCACGCTTGGTGAGCCATTGGTAGATGTCCACACCGAGCGCGATGGCGCCGATGGCGTAAAGGATCTTGAAGAGTCCAAAACCGGTAGCCAGCATAGCTGTATTTCCTTCTGACGTGATTGAAGAAAACCTCTATCCTGCCTTCGTTTGTCACGTGACACACACTCACACCATCGAAGATGGAGGACAAAGAGCCGCAATGGGTTTTGTGGGACTGTTTGTGAGGTGGACGCGGTTGATTCGAAGGTGAAGGATGAAGTTGCTCCTCAAACTGGCAAAAAAACCAGCCCCTTGGCAAGCATTTACATAAAGTGATGAAGTCAGCTTAGCGCTTTATATAACTACAATCTTTTCCAGGACAGCGCGAGATGCTCGCGGCTGGCGGATCTCACATTAAGAGTCCAATCGCTCAACCCCTTATGGCCCGATGTGAATTGCGCTACCGAATCCTTTGGGTTTGCTAAGCAAAAACAGCGAAGAAAAATAAGCACCCACTAAGTTTTCAGCAATGCATCGAAAAGCCTCATAGGCAGGGACTTTTCATCAATGTCGAAAAAACGTCGCAAAAAAAACCTCGCACTAGCTAATGCTATTCTCGCCTGCGGTGAAACAATATGTTGATGCGTAGGCGGACTCAGGTGATTTATGGTTTTTCAAATCAATTTCGTTCAACGCGCACAATCAAGCGCATTGGCGTTGTTTTTCTCCACCTTGATGGCGGTGACACCATGCCATAGCGCAGAGAGACAAGACGATGTGCAAACAGAAACTGTTGTGATCGACACCAGCAAACCTGCCGAAAAATTCCCCCATTTCTGGGAGCACATATTCGGTTCTGGGCGCGCTATTTTAAGTCTCAGAGAGCGTTACAGGCAAGACCTCAGGCAGTGCAAAAGCGCTTTCGACATCAGACATGTTCGCTTTCACGGCATTTTTCACGACGAAGTGGGCATCTATGATGAAACGCCGGACGGCAAACCTATCTACAACTTCTCGTACCTAGATCAGATTTATGACGGATTACTCGCTTGCGGCATTCGCCCATTTGTCGAGCTCAGTTTTATGCCCAAAAAAATGGCTTCAAAAGAGCTGTTGCACCCTTTCTGGTACAAACCAAATGTGGCGCCGCCGAAAGACATGAAGAAGTGGCAGGACATGATCACTGCCTTTGCCAGACACCTGGTACAACGTTATGGCATAGGCGAAGTGTCAAACTGGTACTTTGAAGTCTGGAACGAACCAAATCTGGATTTCTGGGGCGGTGAGCCGAAAGAGTCGACGTACTATGATCTCTACGATGCCACTGCACGCGCCTTGAAAGACGCACATCCGCTTTTAAAAGTAGGCGGCCCCGCCACAGCGCAAGCCGCCTGGGTAGACCGCTTCATTGACTTCTGCGTGAAGAAAAACTCACCTGTCGATTTCGTTTCCACACATGTTTATGGAGACGACACCGCTCAGGACGTTCTGGGAGAAAAACGACAGATCGGGCGTGACGAGATGGCGGCAACGGCGATGAAGAAAGTCCACGATCAGGTTAAACGTTCAGCAAAGCCGAATTTGCCAATCATCTGGAGTGAATACAATGCCAGTTATGCCAATTACCCTGAAGTCACAGACTCAGAGATGATGGCACCATGGCTGGCCAATCACATAAAATTAAGTGCCGGCTTGGCCGACGAAATTGCCTATTGGACTTTCTCGGATGTGTTCGAAGAGCAGGGTGTGTGCAAAAAACCGTTTTACGGCGGCTTTGGATTAATCGCACCGGATAGTATTGCCAAAGCATCTTTCAACGCTATTCATATGTTGAAGAGCCTGGGCGATTACAGGCTGCCTGTAGAGCCGCAATCGGCGCCAGTTTTGGCGACAACGAAAGACGACGGCTGGCTGATGCTGGCTGTCTGGAATTATGCAGGAGAGAAAAACACAGGCAAGGTCAGACGTTTCAAATTCCAGATCAAGGACGCAGAGAAGTATGCCATGGGCACCTGCCGCACCGTCAATAAAGAACATGGCTCCTCATATCGAGTCTGGCAGTCCATGGGCTCTCCCACCTATCCCACAAAACAACAGATAGAAGAACTTCGTAAACGTTCTGCGCCCCTCATTGAAAATTTCCCTGCAGAGAATTTGATCTTTGAAATGC
>JADZFV010000377.1 GCA_020854255.1 Candidatus Melainabacteria bacterium
AGGGATTGCGATATCTGGCAGCAGCCGCAGCGGCTGCCGCTGCCCAACTTGAGCGGTCGATAAATTCCAGACGTAATTGTCCGTCGGGATCCTGATAATAGTGCTGCAAAATTTGTTCGTAGCGCCAGCCGTTTTTCGCCAGAGTATTGGCTCCGTGCTGGCTCAAGCCTCTGGCACCGTTGCCCGGTCCGCGGCAGGTGAAAACCCAGTTGTTGCCTTCCTCTTTGACGTCGAGGATGCCGGCGGTTGAAAGTCCGAGCATTTTTGCCAGGGCAATTCCATACACTTCTTTGGCGCCGCGTTTTGATCCCATAACCTGAATCGTGTGAGCGTTCAAGTTCGCATCCCATTTCTTGACTGTGACGCCAACAATCCCGCTGACGCCGGTCAGTCGCTCAAGAGTGGCTTTAGGTACGGATTTGGTGCGGATGTTCAAATTTTCGTAGTAATCACCCACGGTGGCACGATAAAAACCGGGCTTGATGCGACCGGCGTCTTTCAAAATAATTCCCTGCGTTTGATAAACCGCAATACGAGTTGATGGTGCCTCAGCAGCCAGTCCCTTGTAGGCTTGATCGCGCACGTCCGGTACCAGGTCGAAACCTTCGCTTCCCAACCACTTCGAGCCTTTGCCCAGGTGCGCGACTGCATAGCTGCGAGCCGCCACAGCCTGCGATTTCAATGCCTCAAGCTGCCAACTCGCGGGCATTTCAGATGGAACAACACCCTGCAAATAGTCTTCCAGATCGAGCAAGTTTATGGTCGTCACGCCGCGCGTCAGAATGAATTCCAAACTGCCCCGCCACCAGCGGTTATTCGCCCAGACAGCATATGTGCCCATCGCATCACGACTGGCAATTTGCGTGCGTTTATCAATGGGCAGCGGATAAGAACGTCCGGTGGCAAGCTCGGTGATTCGACCGGGGCTGACTTGATAGATAACTTGAGGTTTGAGCGCCATCACCGGTCTATTGTCAACAAACACCCAGCCGGGCGACCAGACCGCTATGCGAGCCACTGAAGAGCGCGTGCCGATGCCGATGCGCACAGGGTGCACCATGGGCGGATAAGGGCCGAAAGACGGCCACAACATTGGCTCTCGGGTCGTTTCCGGTTTTTTGGTCGCCGACAAAGCCACCGAATCGGGCCAGATAAGAGCCAGCAAAGCCAACACTACGGCGAAAATGCGCTCAAAGCGATGTGTGTGTTGACCCGACATTGCAGAAAAAGTCCCGACCAGAGTGATTTGGATATCTTTCGATATTTCGAAATATCAATCGATATCTTTCGATATCTCTCGATATTTAATTGACTCGCCCACTTGGAGCAAAGCCAAAATTGGGGCAAATCAAGCAGTACTGCTACCAAGGACGATGATACTATGAACCACTTGTTGAGGGTGAAAACGGCTGAAGGGTCAGATGAAAAAGATACTTATCGTCGATGATGAAGTAGATATCGCCAATTCGATTCAGTACGTGCTGAATCAGGAAGGTTTCGGAACGCTTTTGGCGCATGACGGCATTAAGGCGATTCAGGTGGCTGAATCCGAAAAGCCAGACCTGATTATTCTCGACCTGATGATGCCCGGGCTGGACGGATACGAGGTCTGCCGCCGCGTTCGCAGCCAGGACAGAAAGACGCCGATTCTCATGCTCACCGCTCGAACCTCCGAAATAGACACAGTTGTGGGCTTAGAGCTGGGAGCCAACGATTACATCGCAAAGCCGGTGCGGTTGCGGGAACTGGTTGCCCGCGTCAAAGCTCATTTGCGCGAAGCGCCCGGTGCTGCGCCCGCTGCCAAAGGTTTGCGCCTGGGTGCACTTTTCATCGACATGGACAGCCGGACCGTGTCTGTGAGCAGTCAGCAAATTGATTTGACTTTCAAAGAGTTCGAATTGCTCGCGGCTATGGCCAAACATCCCAATCGCGTATTCACCCGAGACCAGCTGTTTGCACAGGTCTGGGGGTCGGACTTCCTGGGAGAAAGCCGCACTGTGGATGTTCACATCAGATATTTGCGCGAAAAACTTGAGGAAAACCCCAGCCAGCCAAAGCATATCCTCACGGTGCGCGGCGTCGGCTATCGATTGGTTTGGGACTGAGCCTCAAAAAGTCTATGTTTCAGTGGCAGCGAAATTCTTGTGAAAATCGCTGCTCCTGTACAACCTAAGCAGGTTATGCGTTTTCAGCATTTCGCCTTAACGCTGCACGAACAAACGAATCGATTCGGATACGAAGAGATGGCGCTTTCCGTGCTTTTTGAAGCTGCACGTACAGCGAAATTCTTGTGAAAATCGCTGCCCTTGTACGGTTGAAATTCTGAGTATGCCCCTCCAAAAATTAGTTTTTCGATGAGGCAACGCGGGCAATTTCTTACCAGTTACTCGTCAATCGCACGGGTGAATAAAACAGACAGGCTGAAGCGGACAGCCAGAGAAAAAAACGATGACAGAATCATTCATGAAATGCATCTACGATGGCTACGCAGCCAGGGAAGCAGGCGATCCAAAAGAAGCCTTCGAATGTTTTGCCAAGGCTGCCGAATTCGAGCCGAACTCACCAATCGCGGCATTTGAGTTAGGTTGTTTTTTCGAAGAAGGCGAAATTGTGCCGCAAGATCTGGAAAAGGCTTTCGCGCTCTACAGTAAGGCTGCCGACGGCTGCGTGGTAAATGCGCAGTTAAGACTGGCAGAATGGTATGAGAAAGGCTTTCATGTGAATAAGAACTCCCGTCTAGCAAAACACTGGAGGAGGCGCGTAAATGAGCAGGAATGGAAAGAGAAAAACAAAGTTCAGCCGCTCACCCTGGCTGAATCCATAAGAAGAAAAATTGCTGAAAGCCAGTCTGGTAAAAAACCTTGAGAAGGAGAGCAAAGTAGATACTCACCTTTGTCTCAATCAAGTTCGCGCTTCAGATTTACCTATATATGTCGGACATTCAGCATTTTGTTCGAAGCCGAACTCAACATTAACCGGGGCTCAATCCAAGATTAAACACGGGTTGCAAAGTTGGGAATCTTCCCACCCTCATCGCTCGAAATCGGCAGTAGTCCGATTGATTGCGTACTTTTCCCAGTGACTCAGCTACCCCCAACTCATAGACTCAATTCATCGGCTGGCAAGTCTCAATTCGAGCCTACCGATGTGCATAGCGCACTAATCTTCTCCAACACTGGCAAAAGCGGAACGGCATCCTGATGAAACTATCTGCACTCCTCCTCAGCGTCAATATCGCAGCCTCTATACCGATTGCATTCTGTCAAATGGCTCCTGCAGCCGAAGAAGGCGTCGCCGAAACCGGCGATTGGTTGAAGAGTAACCTCGCCACTATTAAGAAGGGCAAATCAGATTTGCCGACATCCAGACTGAAAGTCTCGATGCCCGAAAAGATCAGCAGCGGCGACCGTTCGTTCGACGCCTATGTTGCTCGTCTCAAGCCCATGCACAAAATGGCGAAGCTCCCGTCTCAGCGCGATCTGGACATGCAGCTCGTGGCTCAAACTCCGCGCATGGGTGTTGACCCTTCGCAGCTCAACGGCAATATTTCCCAGTCCCAGTATTCCGATTACCCGGCTCCCAGAACCTATCGCCAGCCGCAATCTCTGGCCAACAGCGTGCCCAGAAGTCTGTCCAACCCTGATTCCACCAGCTTTAAAGACTCGGCAGTAGCGATGGCTCGCCAGGCTATCTCCGGTGCGCACCACCTGGGCGCCGCTCCCTCAACCAAAAACATCAAATCCGCAAAACGCGGTGTGCAATCGCTCCAGGACAGAATGGACGATTGGCTCGGACAGCCGAAAGGTGACGAAAAGATGATCGCTCAAGCCGGAGCATCACTGGTTCAAACTCCCGTCATGTCTGAAAGCTTCGCTCCGCTGACAGCCAAGGAAGCTGATTTAGAGCGCCAATTGGGCGTGACAATGGGTTCTTCCGGAATGCAACCGCAACAGCCCAGCGCCGGCTCAGCGCCGTTTCCACTCAATCTTGTCCCGGAAGCTCAGCTCAAAAACTTCATCCGCGGCGGACGCGGCAGTGGAGCGATGGGCGCTGGAGCCATGAACGCAGGCATGGGACAAGGGATGGCGCAAGGGATGGGACAAGGCATAGGAAGTGGCGGACTCGGTCACGGCAACATGCGCCCGACTGCACCTAAAGCTTTCTTCGGCTCCTGGCACGGTGGCAATCACAACCTGCCCAAAGCCGGGTTTCGTTCTAATATCTATGGCGCGCATTACGCCCAACAGCACAATGTCGTGCAGATGCGCCCGAAAAACCGCTACAGCAAAGGACCTAAAGTTGTAGCTCCGCGCGCGGTCGCCAAGCTCTCGCCCCGCAGCGCCACTCAGCGCAACTATTCCGTACAAGCCTCCCTGCCTCCGCAGGTCGCCACCTACGGTCCTTATGTAAGCCACTTCCGGGCCTATTAAAGTAGCGTCTCCCTGCAGGAGCCGGTTTGCGACCTGCGGACCGTAGCGGCCGATTGAGTGAGCCCGTTTTGTAGTCACTCATTGTGTGAGCCCGTCCTATAGAAGCTACCGCCGGGTCGCCCGGCAATTTATCTACAAATTTCCGGGCCCAGGAAGGGCTCACCCAACATTAGAAAGCTATAGGCGGCAAGACTGTCCAAAATTGCCGCTTGGCGGATAAATACACTCAACCAAAGGATGAAAGGGCCCCAAAGGACCACCTTTTGTGCAGCTTTCGTCTTGGCTGAAAAGTAGTTATCCTTCATGTGAGGAGGGGAGGGGTTTCCTCCTGAGGTCTTCGATGGGAAAAAAACCCGTCAATCTGGAAAAGCAACGAGCCGCCATGGAAGCCCAGGGCGATAAAGGCTGGAGCGCATTTCAGAAAGGCGATTACAAATCAGCGGTTGGCTTCTACGAGAAAGCTGTGCAACTGGCAAGAGTTGTGAGCGACCACGGCGCACTTGCTGTTTTCTCCAGTTATATGGGCATATCGCTTGCCGGCATGGACGAAAAGGAAATGGCTGTTGAAGCCTTCCAAATCGCTATCGAAACCGCGCGCGAATTCGGACTTTCCAAAGTAGAAGCGCATGCGTCGCTGCTTCTTGCGGAGCAATTCCGCGACGACGGGCTGGCCGACGAAGCGATCGCCTACTTCCTGCGCGCGCTCGACGCCGCCTACACATGCGACGATCACAACGGCATGGAAATCGCCTTCGGCAATCTCGGTCGCCTTTACCTGGAAAAAGGATGGGCGGAGCAATCTATAGAATGGTTCCGTCACGCCATCGAAGTGCGCGACGACACGCCCAACAAAGCCTCCTGGCTCGGCAGCCTCGGTCTGGCATACACGCAGTTGGGTCAATACGACGAAGCCAACGACTATTTCACGCGCGCCTTCAACGAAGCGGGTTTAAACAACGACCGAAAAACTCAGGCGATCTGCCGCGGCAGCCAGGGCAATTCGCTCTTCGAGGCAAAGCGCTACGAAGAGGCAGCCTCGTGCTACGAAGAAGCACTCACGCTCTCGCAAAAAGCCGAGGACAAGAAGCGCGTCGGCATCTGGCTGGGCAATATCGGCAACGCCTGGCTAAAACGCGGCGATCTGACCAAAGCAATTGAATGCTGCCAGCGCGCCGCCGACATGGCCAAAAGTCAGGAAGATTTGCAATCGCAAGCGGCGCACATGGACAGCCTGGGCGACTGCTTCTTTGCTCAAGGAAATTTGAATCTTGCTCTCGAGCGCTATCAAGAAGCGCTCGGAATAAGTCGAGAAATTGAGGACCGGCAGGGACAAAGGATCTATCTTTCCAATTTAGGAAAGACTTACCAGCAAATGGGTCAGCTCCAGCCGGCCTTCGATTTCTTCAGCTCGGCTATCGAATTATTCGACGAACAGCGTTCGGCAATCAAAGCCGACGACTTGAAGACAAGCTTCCAAAATCGCGGTCAAGATATGTACCGCGACATGGTCAAGGTCTGCCTGGCTATGGGCAAACGGGTAGAGGCACTGGAATATGTCGGTCGCGCCAAATCGCGCGCTTTGCTCGATCTTTTGAGCAATTCGCCCATCGATGTTTCGCAGCTGGAGGACTCAGGCGACCAATCACTGCAAAAACTGATCCACCACGAATCGGAATTGCGCAATCAAATCGCCCACCTCGAGCGCTTGTTCTGGCAAGGTTCGAGCTCAGGCGGCGAAAGCGGAACCCGGGGTGCGAGCATCCCGGCGGAAGACTCGCAGCGCATATACGCCGAGTGGCGAGACGTCGTCAATCAGCTGCGCAGGCGGCACCCGAACTACGCAAGTTTGGTCTGCGCCTCCACTTTGACTTTCGCAGAAATCAGTTCTTTGTGGAATGAAAAACGCACTGCCCGTGGTGAAAAACAATCAGGCGGCAAAGCCAAATCAAAATCCGCCGACTCCGGCAGTGCAAAAATTTCGTATTTGTTGAGTCGCGAAACTGCAATAGTGGAATTCTATTGGACCGATCAATATCTATTGTCTGCAAGTCTCTGGCATGGCGCATCGCAACCGGCTTTAAATCTAATTACAGATACGGAAAAACTGACGGTACTGGAAGAAGATCTCGCCAATTTCTTGGAAATGTCCGCGACCGAAGGTTGGGAAGTTCCGGTCAGTTTGTGCAAACGTTTGTATGCCGGACTGATCGGCTCGGTTCTCGACGACGTGCCCGAGGGCATCAACCACCTGCTATTGATCCCGCACGGAAGCCTTTTCCACCTGCCTTTCAGCGCCCTGCACGACGGCAAAGGTTATGTGTGCCAGCGATTTGCAGCCAGCTATCTGCCGACCGCAAGTTTGATACCTGTTCTTGCCAAAGCTCAAGCCGAAGGTCAATCCAAAGATCAATCTGAAGACCAAGCAGCAGAAACTCAAAATGATTCGTCCGCCCCTTATCTCGTTTCTGCCATAAGCGACTATTCGATAACCCGCAAGGAGGGTGTCGTATTCAGCTCGCGACTGCGTTCTGCCGCCGGTCTCGACGACCTGAGCTACACGCTCGAAGAAGCACAGACCATCTTCGACCTCGGCAAACTGACCTCGACGCGCTCTAAAATGTTGACCAACCAGGAAGTGAAAGAATCCCTTCCCGAGTTGTTTTCCAAATACCCGGTCGTGCACTTCGCCGGGCACGCAGTCTTCAATCCCGACGAACCTCTGGCATCAGGGTTGGTCTTAGCCGACGGCAGCATTCTTACAGCCGCTGCCATTCTGCAAGGCAATCTGCTTAGAACCCACTGTGGAAAACTCCTCGTCCTTTCCGCCTGCCAGACCGGCGTCAACAAAGTCACAGCCGGCGGCGAAATCCTCGGACTGGCCCGCGCTCTCATGTACGCAGGCATGCCCAATCTCGTCCTCAGCCTGTGGGAAGTCGCCGATCGCTCGACCGCCACACTGATGAAAGATTTCCATGCAGCCTGGCAGGGAGGCAAAATCTCGATTTACGAAGCATTGCGGCAAGCCCAGATTCAAGCATTGCAAAACGGGCACCCCATTCACGCCTGGGCCCCATTTATCCACATGGGGATAGATTAAACAGGAAAGAAACAATGCCAGCGGCTCAGAACGGGGCGTTCGGCGCGGCTATCTTTGGTGTGGCGCCGCTCGTGCCAGCATTAACTCTCAATCGGGAACAGTTTCGAGCTTGTTGATATCATTAGGCCTGTTTGGGTCTCGGCCTGAGAGGTTGAATGATGTCATTGAAAGTTCTTGCGCAAGCTTCCGCAATTTGTTGTCTGTCCTTTTTGGCATCACATTCGGTGCAGGCGCAGGGGGGGCAGGCGGGCGGCACGGGCGCCGCAAGCGACCCCATGGCGATCTACAGGCAAGCCGGCGTCTCCCAGGAGCAGGAGATGCGCATTCGTCAGTTAGCGAAAGACTTCGAGGATCAAGCGCGCGTCAAAGCCAAGCGCATGATGGGCTTGATTCAGGAGATGCACCAGCTCTCGCTGGAGGTAGATCCTGACGAGAAGGCTGTTCTCGGAAAACAAGACGAAATCAATCAAGTCACAGCCGAGATGGCCAATGACCGCATCAAACTTTTGCTTTCGATTCGCAAACAACTGACCGAAGCGCAAAAGCAAAAACTCGTCGGCATGATGAAGGAAGGCAGCTCCGCGCCGGCCGCACAATAATGTTTCTGTAGCGGAGCGACGCCAAGCGTCGCCCTGTCAAAACTAGACTTCGTCCGCTCCGGGACGCATTGCCATGAAGTGGACGGTGGCAAAACTCTTGCTGAAATCGACTTTTGAAACTGTTCCAACAGGAATTGAAATGCGCCAGAAATTATCAAGCGGCATTCCGAGTGCATGAACGATGACACTACGGACGATGCCTGCGTGCGTTACAAGTGCGACGCGTTTTCCATCAAATTGTTCGATAATTTCTGATATGCGAACTTTCGTGCGCTCGTACATATCTTCAATCGACTCACCGCCAGGTGGACGCATGCGAATCGGATCGGCAGTCCACGCCTTGTACTCATCGGGCGAATTCTTTTTCAGATCTAAATAGGTTCGGCCTTCCCAATCGCCGACGTGCCACTCGTTCAAACCTTCCGCTGGCAAGATCGGCAGGTTTGTCTGCCCGGAAATTGATTCTGCCGTGGCAATAACGCGTTTAGCCGTACTAGATAGGACCACGTCAGGTGGACGCGACATCAGCCATTCCGCAAGCTTTTTCGACTGCTTCAGTCCTTCATCGGTAAGCTCGGCTTCCGGGTCAGAATACAACCGCCCTTCCTCAGTCGCGCGCGTGTGACCATGACGGATTAGCAAGAACGTCGTGATGCTCTCCTCCGGATGCAGGGCTTCCTTCTTCTGCCCAGCGGCTTTTGGAAGAGCACTTCCGGCACCAGCATTTTCGGATTTCGCTTTGTCCACCATTCGTCTCACTCTACAGTCCAATCCTCTTGCGCCGGGCAACGCATGGTATCGCTCCTAAACAGTCCCTTTTACCGGGCGACGCCTGGCATCGACCCTGGCTCGCTCATTTGCGCTCATCGGATGCTGCCTCCGTCAAATAATCTACATCAAGTTGGTTGGTGAGTCCGTAAACACTGCGAACTGCCATCAAGCACGATATCTGCGCGGTCGAGAGAGGTTTGGGCCCACCCAGAAGGTGCGCAACCAAGAGAGTCTGCGCCTGGTGCTCTACCGTTTCAAGCTTGTAAAACGCGTCCCAAATGTCCTTTCCGAGACAAAGCGCGCCGTGATGATCGAGCATGAGCGCGTCACACTTCTTCACAAATGGCTCGATGCTTTCGACCACTTCTTCGGTGCTAGGTGTCGCATACGGTGCCACGGGAATACCTCCAAGGGTGCAGACAACCTCAGGCAAGGCAGGCGTAGAGAGGCTCACACCGGCGACGGTGAATCCCACCGCGATGGTTGGATGCGCATGTACCACGGCATCAATATCCTTCCGCAAGCGGTACGCTGCCAGATGCATCTTCAATTCGGTGGAAGGCAAAGCTGAGTGGGGGTCGAGCGCATTTCCATGCAAATCGGTCAAAACCAGCTCACTTTCATTTATCCGACCCTTACAGACCCCTCTGGGAGTGGTCAAAACCTGGTTTTCGCTCAGGCGAATACTAAAATTTCCCTCAGTGCCGGAGATGTACCCGCGCTGGTAGCAAAGCCTCGAAACCTCGGCCAGTGACTGCCTTGCGGTCAATTCTTCAACCGATTTACTCATTATTCGACACCCGTCAGCCTGACAACAATCTGAACAAAAGTTTATGGCAGGCTATTATATCGAGTAGACTACTACTCTCAACCAATTAGATAGCTGGTCAACCACGCCTTGCCCGTGCAAGTGTCAGGAATCCTGTGGAACCAGTCAGGTCATCCAAATGCGTTGTCCCGAATGTGATGTAAGAAATTCAGTAGCTGCTCGCAAATGCGCCGAGTGCGGCAAGGCTTTCCCGCGCAAGCGCACGCCTCTGCCCTTTATTGTCGGTGGGATTGTGGTCATCGGTCTGGCGGGAGCCGGGCTGATGGGCATCGGTGCGGCAATAACCACCAAGAAAGATCCGCAAAGCGATCTGGCCGCGGTGGCAAAACGCGTGGCGGGCGGTCCTAAGAATTTGGCAGATGCGGAAAAACTGAAAGCCGATCTGGATAAAGCGATCAAAGAATACTTGCGCAAAGCCGGAGCAATGAGCACAGCAGAGCTCGCAGCAGCGTTGCAAACGGCGCTGCCGACTCAGACTTATGAAGTTCATATTGTCGAATTACCGCGTGGTTTGAAGATAGTCGAGATAGACACAATGCTTCAAGCTTCCAACTACCTTGTGATGAAAAACGAAACCGACACCAAGGTCGTAAACATTCCCGGTCTGGAAGTTTGTGACGGCGCGCAGGTGATCAACGACACCGCCGGTCCGGTGCTTATCTGCGTAGGACACAGTGCGGGTCAGGGACCGCGCCACCCGCAAGTCAAAGTTTATGCTTTGATGCCTGATGCAATTCGCGACCAGTCCGAAAAATCAGTACCGCCAATCAAAGGCGAAGGCAACGCAGCATTTGCAAAAAACAACAAAGACGTTAACGTTGAAGTTTCGCTCTATTCAATCGGTGTCGCCGAGGGGGCATTTACGAACTTGTCCAGCGTGGCGGCAACAGCCGAAGACGAGTTGCTCAAAACAACCTTAAAATGGGACCATGGAAAATTCACCGGTGAAATCCCGGGCGGGCGCGGTCAGCTGGCTGCACTGCATGCGGTGGCACGAAGTCTAAAATTCGGCGCAGTCGCACCTGAATACAAATCCTATCTGTCAGCGAACTCACTAGGACAAGTCATAAGTCTCAAATCGACGCAACCCTCCGCATTCACGCTATCAAAGATCAAATCTTCGAGCAAGAGAAGGCGCCAGACATCCAATCGGTACGGACTCTTCTCACCTACCGGCTCATATATTGTCGAACTCACGCCTGCCGGCGGACACAGTTCAGGCGCATGGGTCGCCAATACCGTGACCAGAGCGGCTGGCGAAGAAATTCAGAGCGCGCAGATGCCCGGACAGCCAAAATCAATGCCGAGCGCAATGGTGCCGTCGGTGGTGCGTGAGAATTTGCCCACCGCAACAAACACAAGCGAAACATCAACGACGGCAACAAAAAAGACTGCAGCGCCGATTGTTGAGAGACGTGGTGAAAAACAAATACCTGTAAAAATAGAGGAACACTTGGCGTTGGTGAAAACTGAGCCGGCAAAGGTTGTTGAAACACCAAGAGTAGTCGAAATGCCGAGGGTGGTTGAAAAACCAAAGAAAGAACCGGCACCACAAATTGCTGAAGCTCCGAGAATACCTCCGAAGTCGGGCTTGGCTGTCTCACGAGATCCCTCTATTAAAGATGCGCCTGCTATTACACCAACATCTGGTTTTATCAAAACTTCCAGTGAGCCGACTGTTCAACTCCGTCGCGGACCGAGCGGGGTTTACAGAACTGTTATGAGGTTATCGAGAGGTGACCAGGTCGAAATAATCGGCAAGAGAGACGGCTGGCTGAAAGTACGCTCAAACGGACGGGAAGGCTTCATCCCGGAGAGCCTGATCAGCTCTTCAAAACCTATCGGTGACCCCCCTGTCGATACCGCACCGCCTCGCCATGAGGCTGCCGCTCCTCGCCAGTCCAGCTCGACTTCTTGGTCTCGCGCAGAAAAGCGCCGCGATCGTGAAGAAAGTCGCCAGTCAAGCAGCAGCCGCTGGAGCCCGTCTCGCTGGCCCCGTAAAACCCTGGAAAGCTCCACGCCTGTGCGTTCTACGCCACACGCCGAAGAACCACCGGCATTCGTACCTTAATAGCGGTCAGGGTCCCTTAACAACGCCTTCGTGATATATTTGAGGGCCGGGACGTGGCGCAGCTTGGTAGCGCGGTTGCTTTGGGAGCAATAGGTCGCAGGTTCAAATCCTGTCGTCCCGAGGTTTTTCAGGATCGGACTTTTCTGTGTACCCACTATGTACCCACTTTGGGGCATGCGGGTGCCGTCGCAAAGTGATCCACAAACATCATGGACGATCAAACTCTACTGAGTAAATTTGTTCAGTGTTTCACCAAAAACGGCGCCGCGGAAACACTTGGAGGCAACTTAGCTGTGCGTCAAATCGACCTGCACTCTTAAGTCGTTCAACGTCGAGCACGCAAATTGTCGATAAAAGTGAATAATGTCCGCTGCAAATTTGCATGCAGATTCTGGAATGGAATCAGAGTGACTTCAGCGCTTTGAAAAACAACGCTGAAACCAACATTCGTCACTGCACAAGAAGTGTCTGATATTTAGACTCCAGCCGGTCCGCTTCTCTGAGAATCATTTCCCGACTCACTGTATTAGCAGGACTCTTGAGAAATTCTGTCCATTCATCACGAAATGCGTCCAATTGCGTTGAGTTGAACTTGTCGGATTCGATAGCCTTCAAATTTTTGAGACTGTGCAATTCATTTTGCTCAACAGCAGAAGGAAAGCATTGTGCTGCACTCAAGGGAATAAAGTGCATAACAGCAATTTCCCTTGTAACTTCTGGATGCTTCTTACGGTAGAGAGCTTCGCAAGAAAAGTTGTTACAAAGACCCTCTCCGCTAATTATTCGGCCGAGAGCGTAATTTTTCGGGCTTAGGCTTGGTCTTCCTGCAATCATCGGTTCGTGAAGTGGTTTCACACTTTCTTCCCGCCGCTGATGCGTCGTTATGAATTCCACTCCTTTGTAGCTGAGACGCCACTTTCCTGGTGAAGTTGCACCATCGGTATAAGCAAAACGAGATGCCTCCCAAATTACCTGTTCAATGTAAAAAACATCCGCTGCTGTGCAGTTTGCTGTCCACAGCTTGTACCAGTTTTTCCAATTCCTAGTTTCTATCTCAAGCCGAAGCTGTGCTTTTGCTTTTTTTGAGAGGTTCTTTGGTTCAAAATAACTGTGAATCCAGTATGCAAAATAAAGAGGTGGTCTGCTTCCTCCTCTATGATGCGACCTGCTTCCTCCTCCGCAATGATGCGACCTGAAGACCGATAAAGACTCACCAGCTGGGCGTTCAGCTGGCCAATCGGCGGAAAATGTCCTCTTGCTTTTGTTGATTTCTGAGGCGGTTTGAATCACTTGTATCGCAAGAGTACTGCCGCCAGTGCTAAACGCCAAGAATAAAGGTACCGCAAGAGGTATGGTAAATCTGGAAAAATTCATCGCGAACACTAGTTGCATGTTGATGTGATCTAACTTCAGTATAGTTGATACATTTACAGGGAACGATACCTCTTTCAAGCGGTGTTCTGAAAGTGCTCATTGCCAACTTGGGTTATGGAAAACGACACAGACAGCCTGTTGGTGCTGACCCATACGTGGAATGGGAAAACACATAAATACCAACTTCGCAAAGACGTGCTGTGAAATCGAAGATTTCAATCGCTCTGACAAATGTGTGCACCAAATCAGTCAACGCGTGCCAGATATTCTCTAATCCTCGTATCGACGCGACTTATGTCCGTAGTTCTTACATAAAACGTATCCGTAGCAGTTGCACCGGTCTCCAATGCAGCTTGTATGTTGCTGTTGCTGTTGCTGTTGCTGTTGCTGTTGCTGTTGCTGTTGCTGTTGCTGTTGCTGTTGCTGTTGCTGCAATTTTGCATCAAGATTTCGGAATCAAATCAGATCGATTTCGGCAATCTAGAAAGTCATCGCTAAAACAAGCATTCATTAGCAGGTAACTTCCAAGGTCAATTGTCTTCAATGCGCCATATCAAAAGATAATCTGGCGCCGAAAAAAGCGCTAAGTAATTCGCTCAAAAGGAAGAGAGAATTTTGTTAAACAGCAGCCAGACTGCATTTAGCTGCTGTCTTCGCAAACGAATTGCAGATTTTGCCAACTGTGCACTGATCCGGGCGAAGTGAATTGCTCATCTTCAAAAAACGAATTGCACAAAAGCTATGCAGCACAGTTCATTCCGGCAAAACGAATTACCTTCGTTATCCTGCCTTACATTCCAATGAGCAATGAAAATGTAGGCATTTATGGGGTAAGAGTATAAGCGGAACCCTTATTCTAAGCCAAGCCTCGCTATCTAAGCAACGAAAACAAAGCGCTGTCAAATGTCGCCAATTTCGATCAAACGAATTAAAAATTCGCACTAAATACCCAGCTGGAGCGGCTTCTTGGTGGAGTAAGTTCAGCTAGAAGTGAACCCACAGGCGACATGCCAAAAACTCTTGGAGCAGAGGAACCAAACTACCTCAGAGATATAAATGGATTCCCCCCGTACACATCTGCGACTCTGCCCGAATACCAGAGAGCAAGGGACCCGGTGTCAAGCCTTGCGAAGCAACCCACAGGGCTCGGGCTTGATACTGGGTGCTCTCTGGTTAGCTGGTAGCCGGGCAGAATTGAAGGGGGCTACCTTCCTAAATCTTTTGCGAGTTTCTCTTTTACTTTACTCATGGGAATGGGCATTAATGCATGCCAATATTTCGGCTGGCAATTCCTCGCGCGAGAGAATGCCATTGGACACCGCATTTGATACAAGCATGTTGTCCAACCCGCGACTTAGCGCATACGTCCCGTACAGTTCTCTGGCTGCACCGTCGTGAAACTTGTGAATTGCCTCACTGACTTCGAACGGGCTGATTTGGCCGCTTTCAAATTTTTCAAAGTAAACCGATAATTTCCGGAGCTCAATAGATAGTTCGCGTTCATATGCTATTGCAGTCCATTGCTGCAGAGCTTTCCGAACTGGCTTAGGAAGTGATTTCATCGTCTTGTCCTGCAATGCTTCGTGACCGATTGGGGAGTTCCGCCGTCAATTCCAAATTGTATCGAACCGGACATATGTCTGCTAAAGTGGACATATGTCCGGTTCTGTGGTATCATAGGCTGAATGGAGGAAAAATGAGCAAAACTATCGACTTGAAGCAATTGGCGGTTGCGAAGTTTCCGGAAAAGGTAACTGCGCTTAGGATGTTGTTTGGCTTTACGCAAGAAGAGCTTGCGAGAGGTCTGGGCGTCAATGAAAAGACTATACGGCGTTGGGAGAGCGAAGACGTTGAACCTCATGCGCAAAACAAGCAAGCGGTGCAAGCGCTAATGACTATCGCAGAAGCGCTCGGCGATCTGTTTGAACCAGACGTGATAAAGGTTTGGGTTGATCGCGAGAATCCAGCTTTGAATGGCGAACGTCCCAGGGACTTCGTGAAAAAGCCAGGAGGCATCTTCATAGTCGCCAACCTGCTCGGCACGGTAGGTCGTTGAGATGCATGTCAATCGCGACGAGCTGGACAAAGTCGCGCCACAAAAAATCGACGGCAGTTTTTACAGGCTCATCCGCACGAGATATGCGAATGAGCCATTATCTATGGTTGGCTCTCTTCTTGAAGGTGCTAGGTACAACGTAGCGGGCATGTTTGGTGCTTTGTATTTAGGTTTTAACAGCGACACTTGCCATGCTGAGGTAACGCAAGGAATTCTGGCTGGTCTTCCAGTGAAAAAGGGTGCCTTCAAACTTTGGGAATATGCAGTCGCGCTCCAGAGGATTATTCGACTTGATGATCCATCGGTCTTGTCAGCGATTGGCGTCACCATAGATGAGATCACAGTCCCTGGCCACCGAGAGACGGCCAGTTTGATAGGGGAACCGCTGTACAAACGGAAGGTGGAAGGATTGGTCGCTCCTTCGGCTCAGAGGCGAGGCTCATTATGCCTGGATGTGTTTCAAGATCATGTGAAACTTCCATCCTATGTAAATCCACTGAAAATGTCAGATTACGAACATGCGTGAGAATTTTACCATCGCGGTTCGTTGACACTCTACTTTGTTCTTTGCCGCAGTATCGTATCCTTCATGTTCACAGGGTCATCATCTGACCCTCCGATTCTTGTGCCATGCAGGTCCTGGAAATTGCCAATCATTAGTCCTGTTCTCATGGATTTGCTTTGATAGCCGCTGCCATCCACGCTTATGTCGCTTCCAATGTCACCGTTGATTATTGCAGGGGCGACTGCAATTTCAGCTGCAAACTTCTCATCCTCTTGTGCAAGAATCGTCTTTCCTGACTTTCGATATGATTCAGCCCGATAGTGACGAGCCCTCCAACATTTTGGCTCACTTGAAAGTATTGACGTAAGGATGTCCGCTGCATTCGAATACTCTCCAGTTGAGAGTAAACATCGTGCTCTCGAAAGTTCCGCGTCTTTTGTTCTGCCAGGTTTGATCAATTGAAGCACTCTCTTCGCATCATCAGCAGCTTCTGCAGCGGAGTTTTGATTTGAGTATGATAGCGACCTAACAGAAAGAATGTAGGCGCTTTCAGGTGTTTGCTTCACGGCGAAATTGCACGCTTGGATTGCGCTTTGATTGTCCCCCGTTAAACTAAAATACTCGCCTAATAAAGAGCATGTATTGCCGTCCATATCTGCCATGCAAGCTGCTTCCAGTACTTCTCCCGCGCGCTGCAGTTTCCCTTGGTCCAGTAACTCTATCGCTCTTTCCGGCAGCGATCTTTTGTTTATTTCGAGGAACAGAGTCCCGGGAGGCTGAGATTTTACGGTTATTCCCCCGGCCGCATGGATGTCTATTTCTTGATCGCCAAAGATCATTCCGAGAATCGAATATTTCTTGATACCGGGGTCGGTGTAGCGGATGGATTTGGATATGGCATAGCGCGCTAGTGCAGGAAAGTGCTCCGCAATGTCGGTCTTCCGAATTGTGGCGGATATCTCGTCAGCATCTGGGTGTGGAGCGTTTCTCAAAGAGTCGAAAGCCTTTTCGAAGAGTCGCTTGGATTTCGTTGCCCGATCCGAAATCTCTGACGCTGTGAGTTTTTTATTGAGAGCATATGAGTGAGCCGAATACAGTTCTGCCAACGAGATTCTCGCGTGATTTGTGAGGATAGAGTTTCCTCCAGATATTCGCACTTCCTGGCCAACTCCGAAGTCCGCGAAAGATTCGGCAACGGCCCACTCAGCATTGGAAAAATAGGCGGATATCAGATCGTTGACGTTGCATCTGAGTGCGATTCTTTCAGCTTCTTCGTCGATTAGGGCATCTTCCTCTTCCTCACTTCCACTTCGAGGTTTGGCCTTATAAGGACAGACCAATGCAAGTCGAAATACAGCTTCAGCTTCCTTGAGTTGGTGGACTGCAAGATAGGTGCCGCCTACACTGTTTAAGAAGCGAACGTGATTTAGATTCGTGGCCGGCCCGCTGCGAAAAAACTCTTCCGCTTGAACTGTCAACGCCTGTGCTTTTGCTAGCAATCCGAACCTAATGTATTGAACAATGATAGACTCCATGGTCCAGATGTTTTTGCCAGTTGGATTTTTTTCCATTATGGCCAGCATCTTCTCTGCTGCTCTTTCGTATTTTGTCTCGTCATGCGTTTGGCGAAACAACCTCAACTTCATTTCTAGTATTTCTAAAAGTGTAGGATTCTCCTTGCCGTAAGCTTTCTCCCGAGCAGCCTGCATTTCATCCAACGCACGCTCGCAGTCACCTGCACGATGCGTATCAACAAATTTGTCTACTAAACTTTGTTCTTCAAAGCTCAGCACATCCGTGTATGGTTCATTCGCACCATACAATCTTGCGAATAACATTATCCAATCAACGTCCTGTTGATCAAAATTGGGACTTTTGACACATGTTTCAAGCAGATGCCAGAGCCTTCTACTGAGGTCCCCTTTGTAAGGATAGGTGACAGGCTTGTAATTCGACAGCACTTCCTTTATGTGACCGAGGGCTTCAGTCCGCATTCCCTTCGACAATTCAAGTTCGGCCAATGCGCACATTACATGTAAGTATTGAGGGAGATTCTTATCTTCACCTTCTTTGAAATGCTGGAGACGCTTTTGCAAATATGTGAATCGATCAATTGGTGGTCGATTTCCCCTTTCAGTGCTTCGGTATCGAGCGGGTACAGGTTTGTCACCCATCGGTTCTTCTGCCAAACAAGGAGCAGTTGCGCAGAGCATTGAGAATGCCAATGATTTAATGAGCCGAGCAGCCTTCATCAATTTGAAGCCAAATAACGTTGGGTTCAGTAATAGTAATCGAGACAGCCTACACGTCTGTATCTGTGCAAATTAATAAGCGGTTTCCATCGCCGACCACACGAAACACATTGATATTTGGAAACCACAGCGCTCCACCCTTCAAGGCACTCACCACGATGAAAGCAATGCCAACAAATTGGTTCAGCTGCTAGCCAAATTCCGGCGTACAACCCACCCAAAAGCAACGGGACAAGGACAATTGATTTAATCAGCCAATTAGGAATGGGATTTGGCTTTGGAATTAGAGCTTCTATCGCAAACATAGACTAAAGACCCATGAAACGGAATCTGATAGTTCGATTATGCGTCCCGAGAACACCGGAAGCAATACGGAATCTACGAAAGCATTCCAGCAACGTCAGTTCTGGGAAAAGACACTCGCATGAAGTGAGGGGGCACCATATGTGATACCGACTAAGTCTCGAAATTTTGTTGAAGTGCTAGCAAACCCCAATTCAAAATTTGATCCAGCAACAGAAGAACATTCCTCCTGTCGGTCGAAATTTTTTGCACCGGCATTGATTAAGCTTCGTTTAGTTGGACGTCAAAAAGGCGTCCACTAGGCCTCCGTGAATAACTTCGAAGTCTGAAAACCTAGCCGACAAGGGGATTTGAACCCCCGACCTACGGTTTACGAAAAACAGGGCAACGAACTTTGGGCGTTTC
>JADZFV010000378.1 GCA_020854255.1 Candidatus Melainabacteria bacterium
CTTCTTACAGGCAACAGTCGTTGTCTCCAAATAGTATGAAAAAATATTCGCTGGAGGGCTTGAAGGGCGAGATGACACTTTGGAGTGAAGACTTCACAGTGAAGGGCGAGTATGACGTCAGAATAGCGGCGTTCGACAAAAATGGAAAACTGCTTGGCTATGTAAGCGATCCGGTCACTATCCGCATTTAGGATCGCTAATCGAGCTGGGTCTCGAGCCTGCCTGGTTGAACCACATAAATAAGGTAGAGCTGGACGGGGAGTATTCTTTGGCCCGGGCGGCGGCATCTTGCCGGCTTCGATAGGGTGCACGATCATGCCGTAGCCGGCAGGAGTGCGGCGCTCCCTGCTGTTGCTATATTTTAATCTGATCTGTATTGCGGAGGGCTTCGCCACTTCTACTCGATGCGAGTCTGCGGATCAAGACCCCAGCCGAGCAAAATTTCGCGCTCTTCCCTGTCTGATTTTGCCTTTTTGAATTTTGCGCCCGATTGACCTTTGACGCGGCGCTCACAATCGGACCACGTTGAGTGTCTCTGCAACACGCCATTGTGATAACTGAGATATGTGGTTGGTCCCGTACTTACGCCAGCGCCACTACCACTGCCACCGCCACCGCCGCCACTCTTAGAGCCAGGACCAAAATTTCTGCCACTGCTGCCACTTTTAGAACCGCTTTTGCTGCCGCCGGCTCCACCTGACTTTTTCTGTTCTAGAAGTGCCTCGGTCGCTGGAAGTTCGCTCAAATCGATAAAATAGCCGTCACGGGGCCCGACATAGAGTTGATCTGGTTTGTTCTTTGCAAATGAGACGGCAATCTCATCGCAGCGCTCGTTTCCGGCGTAGCCCGAGTGCCCGCGTACATATCTCCATTCAACGTTCGATGGTTTGAGTCGAGTTACCTGGCGCAAAAGTTCTTCCCAGAGTTCGCGATTGGCAACATCCTTGCCATCCGCACTCTTCCATCCACGCGATCGCCATCCCCAGATCCATTGAGTAATGCCCTTAATTACATACGATGAGTCTGTGTATAGAACAATAGGCGTCGCTTCCTTCGGCTCCAGCATTGCCAGAGCGCGAATCGCAGCTGCCATTTCCATGCGATTGTTGGTGGTTTGATTTACTCCGCCTCCCAGTTCGTGAACAGAACCATCCGGCAAAGAGACGATGCATGCCCAACCACCCGGACCGGGATTTCCGGTGCAGGCGCCGTCCGTGTAGATCAGGATTGATGATGGATCTAACGTCATGATGGCTAGGAATTATCGCACACGTACTCTACCCACGCAAAATTCAGGACTTTGTACCTTTCTTCAGATTCTTGATGGCTTTTGCAGCGAGTTCTTCATCCGGATAGGATTTCTCCAATTCCGCTGCCAGGGTTTCTGCCATCCACTTTTCGGCGCCGTCAGTGTCGCCCCAGAGATAGCCGCTGTCCAACACGTAGGCTTCGGCTTCTCGCTCGTCGCCAAATCCCACGGTATCAGGAGCTTCTTCAGGCAGTGGCAACACCTCAGCCAAAAAGATTGGCACGTGTATGTTTACCTGGAAGGCATTTTTCAAAACCTGGTTGGTGCGGTCAGATGGACCATACTTTCTGAATACGTGAAGTGCTTTTGTATAACTGAGCACCGCACTTGCTTCGTCGTCGTATTTGGCTAGCAATCTTTCTAGCTCTTCGTTGCATTTTGCTTCGAAAAGGCAGGTCGCGTAATGGTAGTGAATTCCCTGATGGTCTGTCGGATTCCATTCCATGAGTTTGCGATAGATTGTCAGTGCTTCTTCAATCTGGTCTTCCCACTGCAGATCGATAGCAAGCATGGCCATAGCGTGCATCAATGGTCGAGTCTCGCTTGCCAGCCAAAAACTGCCTTTATATCTGCGCTCCCAATCATTGCCGAGAACCTTTTCCGCTGCAGAAATCGCCTTGCGGTAGTGTTTGATGCGAGCCGGCCTTTCGCTGGTTTCTTCGGCAATAAGTGAATGCGCTTCTGCACAGTCAGCAAAAATATCGAGAGCCTCTTTAGCAAGGGCGACGCGTTGCTTGCCTTCTGATGCTCGTGCTTCAGACACCTTCTTCTGGGCCAGTCGCAACTCGTCTGGAAATTTGTTGGCGCCGCCTGTTTCGCGACGGAGCAAAAATACGTTTGATTTAGTGGTGCGCTTTGTCACGATTGAAGACCTCGGCGTGAGCACGGATGAACGAAGTCATGATCTTATCAGAGGAACATCGAATTGCAGTACAGGTAGTGCGAATGCATATCGAGGGTGTATGCGGTTGGGCGTGTTTGACGCAAGTCGTCAGCACAAGTAGTCATCGCCAGTCGACAGAGCAAGTCATCAGCACGAGTCATCAGCGCCAGCCTTCAGCGCAAGGACTTGAGCTTCTTTGCCAGGTACGGGGCGGTTTTGCTGCCGGCGGTTTTCGAGACTTTCTCGGGACTTCCACTGGCAACAACTTTGCCGCCCAGGCTGCCGGCGCCTGGACCAAGGTCTATCACCCAGTCAGCGGCGGCGACGACATCCATGTCGTGCTCCACAACGATTACAGTGTTGCCACCGTCGACCAGAGCGTGCATCAGCATCATCATTTTTTTGACGTCGGCTGGGTGAAGCCCGGTTGTCGGTTCGTCCAAAAGGTAGAGAGTGCTTCCGGTCTGAACGCGCTGCAGCTCTGTGGACAGCTTAATGCGCTGCGCTTCACCTCCGGAGAGTTCAGTCGCGGGCTGACCGAGTTTGAGGTAACCCAAGCCTACCTCTTGCAAGGTTTTTAGAGCGCGTTCGACTGCAGGTAATTCCGTGAAAAAATCGCTTGCCGAATCAACGGTCATCTCCAGGACTTGGGCGATGCTGAGGTCTCGATATTTTACAGCCAGCGTTTCTTCGTTGTAGCGTGTACCGCTGCATGCTGCGCAGGGGGTATATACGCTGGGCAAGAAAAGCAATTCGACAGATACAAAACCTTCGCCTTCACAGGTGGTGCACCTGCCACCGTCAACATTGAAGGAAAAACGTCCCGCGTTGTAACCGCGGCTTTTTGCTTCCGGTGTTGCGGCGAATTTCTTGCGAATGAAATCGAACAGACCTGTGTAGGTTGCCAGGTTGGAGCGCGGCGTCCTGCCGATGGGCTTTTGATCGACGCATACCAGTCGTTTGATAGCATCGATGCCTTCTATTTTTGCAGGACGCTGTTCGTCAATTTCTTCGTCGAATTCATCTGATTCTTCCTCGGATTCTTCTTCGACTGTTTGACTGCCCAGCGCAGAATTGATCGCGTCGGCAAGCACCTGGCTTATCAAAGTTGACTTACCCGAGCCGGAAATGCCTGTGACTACAGTCAGCACCGAAAGAGGCAATTCGATCTCCAGGTTTTTCAGATTGTGCCTGTTGATACCACTTACCTTCATCCAGCCTGCCGGCGCGATTGGTTTTCTCTTTTTCTGAGTCTGCTCGTTAAAAACATATTTTCGGGTGATTGAAGAACTGGCCTTTGCCAATCCATTGATTGGACCGCTGTATAGTAATTCTCCACCTGCATCACCTGCCTGTGGTCCAATGTCGATAATCCAATCTGCCTCGCGCACCAGATCCATCTCATGCTCGACGACAAACAATGAATTGCCGTCTTCCTTCAATTGCGCGAGGGTTTTGAGAAGCGCTTCAGTGTCTGCAGGGTGGAGACCTGCGGATGGTTCGTCGAGAACGTACACGACGCCGAATAATCCGGAGCGAAGTTGCGTGGTGAGGCGCAGTCTTTGCAATTCACCGGCAGACAAAGTTGGAGTAGAGCGATCCAGCGAGAGATAGTCGAGTCCCAGTTCACTCAATAGCTGAATGCGCTCGACCAAATCAGTGACAATCAGTTTTGCAACTTCAATGTTAGCTGCACTGGCGTCAATGCCTTTTACGGTTGGAGACTTTGATGCAATTTCCTTTTGCAGTACAGCAGACAATTCAGCCATGGTCATTTGTGACAGTTCTGCGATGTCGCGTCCACCGAATTTCACCGCCAGCGCTTCGGCTCTCAACCGTTTTCCGTCGCAAGATGGGCAGTGAGACTTTTCCATGAAGCGTGCGACACGTTTTCGCAATGTGGCACTTTGGGTGGTGGCAAAGGTATGGCGCACATATACTGCCGCGCTCATGTAAGTTCCTTGATACGGACGTTGAATTCTGTGCGCTTCTCGCTGTGCATGAACAGTTACGACTGGTTTTTCTTCCGTAAACAGAATCCAGTCTCGATCTTTCTTGGTGAGTTGCTTCCAGGGTTTGTCGACGTCATAACCAAGCACGTCCAAAATGTCTCGATAGTTTTTCCCCTGCCATGCACCGGGCCACGCGGCCACCGCGCCTTCGCGTATGCTCAGGGCATCGTCAGGAACGAGTGATTCTTCGCTGACAGCGTGACGAATTCCCATGCCATGGCAATCAGGGCAGGCGCCGGTGTGAGTGTTGGGCGAGAAGGAGTCGGAGTCGAGGCGGTCGGTTGCACCTTTGGGATAGGTTCCTGCTCTGGAAAACAGCATGCGCAGAGAGTTAGACAAATTGGTTATGGTGCCAACCGACGAACGCGCAGTCGGCTCTCCACGTCTTTGCTGGAGTGCAACTGCCGGTGGCAAGCCGCGAATTTCTCTGACTTTAGGTGCCGGTAATTGCGAGATCAAGCGGCGGGCATATGGTGCGATTGAATCGAAATAGCGACGTTGTGCTTCAGCAAAAATCGTGCCGAATGCAATTGATGATTTTCCCGAGCCGGATACGCCAGTGAAAACAACAAATGCATTGCGCGGTATATCAATGTCGATGCCACGCAAATTGTTTTGCCGCGCACCGCGAACTTCAACAAACCCGTCTTTGTGCGCTGTGTTTTTAGGGAGAGTAGCTTTCACTGGTTCATTAAAACACACTTGAAATTGGCAAAAGGTGTTTTCAAGTGTGTCGCATTTTAACTTTTGGGCGCTTTCGCCTGTCCTGCGCTGCCATTAGGGGTAAAATAGCGTTTCTTTGAGCATATTTCTCGTATCACAGGGGACTAATCCGTGAGTTCTTCCGCATCCGCACCCGCGAAACCAGGCGATTTCATCAGGGACATTATTAACGAAGACCTGCAAGCCGAGCGCCACAAAAAGGTGCTGACTCGATTTCCCCCAGAGCCCAATGGTTTCCTGCACATTGGGCATGCCAAGTCCATTTGCTTAAATTTTGGACTGGCCCGCGAGTACGCAGAGAAGTTGCCAGGCAGCGGTACAGGCTGCAACTTGCGATTCGATGACACGGACCCGGCCAAAGAAGACACCTTATTCGAAGACGGCATTCAGGACGATGTCCGCTGGCTCGGCTTCGAGTGGAGCGGCTTCTTTCATGCCAGCGATTACTTCGAAAAAATGTACGAGTATGGCGAACATTTGATTCAGTCAGACAAAGCATATGTGTGCAGTTTGTCTGACGCTGAGACGAAACAATATCGCGGTGATGTAAAAACGCCGGGCACTAACAGCCCATATCGTGATCGCCGTGTTGATGAGAATTTGGATTTGTTTCGCCGTATGCGCAAAGGCGAGTTCAAAGATGGCGAGCATGTATTACGCGCAAAAATCGATATGGCCAGCGCCAACATGAAGATGCGCGACCCGATGCTTTATCGCATTCGACACACTGCACACCATATGACTGGTGACAAGTGGTGCATTTATCCGATGTACGACTACGCGCACCCGATTTCTGATGCAATTGAAGGCATAACGCACAGCATTTGCACGCTCGAGTTTGAGAACAACCGCGAATTGTACGATTGGGTTATCGACAATTTGATTGACTATGCGAAGTTTCCCAGTCGCCCTCATCAGTATGAGTTCGCGCGGTTAAATTTGAACTATACCGTGATGAGCAAACGTCGTCTGCTCGAGCTTGTTGAAGGGAAGCATGTGGACGGCTGGGATGATCCGCGGCTTCCTACTATCGCCGGTATGCGCCGCCGTGGTATCACCCCTGAGGCTATTCGCGCCTTTTGCGCGACTGTTGGTGTGGCTAAGGCGAACAGCACCGTTGATATGGCGCAACTTGAATTTTGCATTCGCGATGACCTCAATCAGAAAGCACCGCGAGTGATGGCGGTGTTGAAGCCCCTGAAAGTGGTGATTGAAGGTTATCCCGACGATAGAGTAGAAGAACTTGACGCTTCGTACTGGCCACATGATATTCCAAAGGAAGGATCGCGCAAGGTGCCATTTTGCAAAGAAATCTATATAGAGCAGGATGATTTCATGTTGGAGCCACCCAAGGATTATTTCCGCCTGGCACCCGAACAAGAAGTTCGTCTGCGCTATGCATATTGCATCAAATGCACCGATGTGATCAAGGACGCAAATGGCAATGTCACGGAAGTTCGTTGCACCTACGACCCCGATACGCTCGGCAACAATCCGGTCGGACGAAAAGTGAAAGGAACCATCCACTGGGTCAGTGCTCGCCATGCTGTGGATGCGGAAGTGCGTTTGTACGATCGCCTTCTCTCTGTGGAAGCGCCGCCAACAGGCAAGGACAGTGAATTTCTAACCGCGATCAACCCCAACGCACTGCAATCATTGAAGGGTTGCAAATTGGAAAGAAGTCTCGGCGATTCTAAAGCCGGCGATCGTTTTCAATTTGAGCGCCAGGGCTATTTTGTTGTTGATGCAAAAGACACTAAGCCCGGTGCGTTAGTTTTCAATCGCATCGTGACTCTGAAAGATTCATGGGCGAAAGCACTGAAAAAGTAAATCTTCTGTTTTTGTCATTAGGCATCTCCAGTTAAAACTCATGCCACCACTTTCGGCGTCGGCACGTGAATGAGACATCTTGTGTCTCAGCGCGGACTCCTACTTCTTGCGAGCCAATGTTCCCTTGATGGTGCCGTGAGGCTCGCTGGTGGTTACGAAGACTTCGTTCTTGTTCTCCATACCCAGCGGCTCCAGATCAAAAGGTATGCGGTGTAAGTTAGGCATTGTCAATGAGATTTCTTCGATGTCGCTTACTTTTGCAAGCACTGCATCTCCCATTGCGAACAGTGTCTGTTGCGCGGACAGGCTGTGATGATTAGCGAAAGTTTCCAACATGATTTTTCTGGCTTTTTCATAACCACCATTGAAGTCAGCCGATGTGTTTTTCCAGACCCATCTGGCTTCTACCTTGGTGCCGAAAATTCTGTCGTGTGTATCCTTCAAAGTGGTGTACGCATCTTTTATATGACCGGCAAATTCCGAATTTGTGATTTTGGCGACGATCAGATTGTCTATGCCGGATGTGACCTTCGTCTCTTTGCGTGTCATGTGAATGTGGGCATAACGAAGATCACTTTGTGACTTCGCGAATGATGTCGGATGTACGCCACCTTCGATGGGAATTGGTCTCCAGACATCTTCGTTGATTCTGATATTCACGTCGTCGACATGCTTGTAGTCATTCAAGAAATGCTTTGCCAGAGCCAACCCATATTCTTCAATATTTTTGAGCTCGTTTTTGGCTCCGATAACATAGACTGTATTCTTAATCGAATCAGTGGCGACTATCTTGCTGTTGTCGCCCTCGTAATAGCAACCACCAAAATCCGGACCGGCGAGTTCCGTCTCGACAGTGATCTCCTTCCAGGTAGGTACCTTGCCCGAGCGGTTGATCTTCGTCAGGCGAACCAGGCTCTTGCCGTAAGAGCTCTTGACAAGGGCGCTGGCGAATGTTTTCTCTTTTGCTGTAGCGACGCTCATTAGAATGCCCTCCCTGTGGACAGCTGAATATGCCGAATGGACGGGGCGCCGCCGTTTCAGTTACCAGAACAACTAAAACGGTACAATTACACCTTATCAGCTGCCCATCTTCTCGCTATCGCTGACACTGTGTCAAGCTCAAAGGTGACACCGCTGCATGAACAAAGGTTTCATGGAACAATGCTCCGGGGATTTCCGGAAAAACGAAGTAAAACGGGCTTGCTGTAAGCAGCAAGCGCATTAGAAAACGCGTCATTTGACTAAAACTTCCCAATAGCATCAAGCGAATGCTCGCCTTTGTTCGGCAATAGGGAGCCTCTGTATTCAGTATGCATGAGCCGGGCGCAAAACAGTGTTAATACTTGGGCTGGCGGCACCTTTCGGTTTTTAGCACTGCTTCGCTCTGGTAACGCGCAAAAACCCCCTTGTGCAGACGCTATTACTAGAAAGTGTTGACATATTATCAATACGTATTTACATTTAAATTTGCGGAGGACAGGACAATTCCGACAGATAAACGAGCAATTACGTTTTACGCCGATCCCGAAATTGAGACCTGGTATGAGGCGCTGCCGACAAGTGTGCGATCTCGTACCATAAACGAGTTACTAAAGACGGCGATTTCTGCTCCCGACGAGAAAATCGTTGTGGTCGAGAAAGTCGACATGCACGATTCCATGCTTCGCGATTTGGTTCAGCTGGTAACCATACTTTCGCAAGAGCAGATAGCCGTTTGTGAGTCAAAGTCCAAGAACCCTCAAGCCAAAGCACTGAAGAAACGCCTTAAGACTGCACTCAGCGGTTTAGAGCAAACCTAGAAATGGACGATCTTCGTGAAAACGCTTCTCATCAGTCTTGCACTGGTTGTTTCTGTGCATGATGGTGACACTCTGAAACTTAGTGATGGGCGCACTATTCGCCTGCAAGGAATCGATGCGCCGGAGATTTCTCAACCTTACGGCATTGAGTCCCGCAATCTACTCACCAAGCTGACTCGCAAGAAGAAAGTCCGCATCGCATTGCACGGCAAAGACCGATATGGGCGCACAGTGGGGGAAATATTCGTAGGCAAACGATCCATAAATCATTCCATGGTCAGCCGAGGGGCCGCCTGGTGGTTTCGTGCGTTTGCTCCGGCGGACAAAGAGTTGCGCCGCCTGGAGGAGGATGCACGCAAGCATAAACTTGGGCTCTGGCGCTCCCATAACGTAGTTTCACCCTGGGACTGGAGAAAAGCCACCGACAGGCGAGCAAGAATTGCAGGCGAGCTGTACCCCTGGGAATCGAACAGGCAATAAAGCTGTCCTCCTTCATCACAGGACGAGTCCTCGTGGTTGATAGTGGCGCCACGGCTCAATTCTTCAATGCTCAGGAATTGCTCTGGCGCGGCAAAAATTTGCGATAATTCTGCTGTGACCAGTCACCCGTTAAGGACTAGAACCTCTTTCTTCCCCGATTGGCTTTGTGGATTGTTTTCCATCTAGCCTTTTCGGCCTCAGCGGCAACGCGATCGGTTTTGCGAGTCTCGTAAGCGGCCTCGCGTTCGAGCTTTTGCCAGACCGAATATTTTTCAGTCTCGAGACCTTCTTTAACCGCACATCCTGGTTCACTCCGGTGTTTGCAATCGCTAAAGCGGCATTCGGCTGCCAGTTGCTTGACCTCTCCGAATACTGAGCTCACGCCCTCTTCCGCATCTGCCAGTGCGAACTCCCGCATGCCGGGTGTGTCGATGATTGATGTTCCGTCGGGCAGCTGGATAAGCAACCTTCTTGTTGTCGTGTGGCGACCCTTTTGGACCTGAGAACTTATGTCGTTGACCGCCAGCCTTTCCTCCTTTAGCAAAGCGTTGATCAAAGTAGATTTCCCAACGCCGCTCGACCCCACAAAAGCGATTGTTTTTTCAGCGCCCAGAAATGGCAAGAGGTCGTCCAGCCCGCAGCCTTCTTTTGCCGACATCGCAACGACAGGTACTTGACCCGCAATTGATTTTGTGGCGAGAATGAATTCGGCTGGATCTTCCACCAGGTCTATTTTTGTCAGTGCGATCGCGCAATGAACATTGAATCCTGCTGCGGCGATTAGATAGCGCTCCAGTCGCCGCAAGTTGAAATCCCTGTTCACCGCAGCTGTTATGAACAGCGTGTCGAGGTTTGCCGCGATTGGTTGCAAATCCAGGCTGCCGTCAATTGCACGGCGCGAGAATAGGTTTTTGCGCGGCAACAAACGATGAATCATGGTGATGCCTGATTCACTGCTGATTTCATTGTACTGATTCTGAACTTTCACATAGTCTCCCACGGTTGGAAAATCAGTGGCGACGCGGCAAGCATATCGAAATGCGCCCGTGATTTCAGCACGAACTTCATCATTACTTGTGGTTACCAGATAGGAACCACGATCCTGCGAGACAATTCGCCCGCATTCTAACGGCGGCTCAACGAGAGCCGCAATGTGTTTTGGCAACATTGACCTGTACCCTTTATTTGTGTGACATTGGCCGTGGTGTTCCACAGCTGTTCAAACAAAGGACACGTGCGTCAATTCACAATGCGCAAAATACTGTGTTAGCGATACCCAATAGAAGCGCAATGGAAGACGGCATCGTATCCGTATGTAGCAATGACATTCTCCATGTAGCGCCTCCTTTCGCGAGCAGCGATCGATAACTAAAAAGCCAATATATAACGACTGTCGAGTCCATGTCAAGTTCGTGTTTGGATCATTCAGCCGATACCCTGTAAAATGGCCAGCGGTTACAAAATGCGGGATTCGACGGAATTGAAATTTGTTGTTGAGCGTTTTCTTACGGGTGTTTCAAGCTGCTTGCTGCTGAATGCCACAGCGGGCGTTTTGTTTTGCGCTCCGCCGAGCCTGGCGGTCTCGGATAGCGATCGCAAAGAAGATCTGCCTGTGCCGAACAAGCCAAAACCAAAAAAGGTTAGCGTTTATGGTGACAAACATTTAAAAGCGATAGAGGCTCAGATTGTTGCCCTGGCGAAGGAAAACAATTTGGAATGGTCGGAGAAGAGAGAAGATCGCATCACTCAAGAGTTGAAAAAGCTTTTTGAGAAAGAAACACAGCCGCATGCGCTGGCGACCCTCTCAATATGGGCATGGATGAATCGGGAGGACAACCCGCTCGTTCGCAAGCTCTATCATTACGACAAAATAATTGAGACTGCGTTTTATCAATCGATGTTCCGAATTGCAGACATCGGTGGCGAAGATGCAGCACCTGCTCTGCATCGAATCATGCATCAGATCAACATGAACAAGGACGCCATGGATAAAATCCGTGATTGTTTGAACACCGTAACGCCCGATGGTTTTACGAGTGAATCTCGCGTTATCGTCCATTTTAGCGATAAGAGTCTCAACGAATTACCGGCACCCGAAGATGTTGCACAATTTGTGGTGCCGTTGCGGGAAAGCCTCTGGAGAATTTGGAAATCACCTACGTTGATTGCCTCGGAGATTCACGCTCAGGCGAAATTCACCGTCGACGAGACTTTGACTATTTCGAATTTGTCGGTGGAAACTGTCGTTAAGAATTCTCCGAAATCTGTTTGGACCATGAGAAATGAGTATAAAAAAAATGCGCAAAAGGGCTTATTGCGTTTGAAGATTACTCAACCTCTGCCGATGTTCACAAAACAGACTGATGTGACAGTTGAATTCTATGGTCCATAAGAAACATCACTTTTGTTCGTGTCAAAATCGACCTGCATGGTTTTGCCAGCTCTATCGACATTGATCCCAGTACCGAGCTTTGTTTTCTACTGTCGTAAAAGTTGTCGAACACATTCGATCGATGTAGAGAATTCCATTTAAGTGGTCGATTTCATGTTGCAAAATGCGCGCGTACCATCCGGTAGCGTTTATGGAGACTTCCTCCCCGTGCTCGTTCAGCGCGGTTACTTCGACGCTGCGATAGCGAGCTACACTCGCGGCGTATCCGCTAACACTGAGACAGCCTTCAAAGAAATCTACTTTTTTTTGTGGCAGGTTGAAGGATTGGATTGATCAAAACATGAAATGGAACAGAATATCTTTCCCGATCTTCCAATTCCTTCTGATTCAACTTAGTTTTTTCGCCCGCAGCATCTTCAATCACGGTCAGTTTTATCGATTGCCCGATTTGTGGCGCGGCCAATCCGACTCCGGGTGCCGCGCGCATTGTCTCGCGCATGATCTCGATCAGTTCTTGAATTTCCGCCGACTTGATTTCCCCGCTCGACAATTCTCGTGCTGCCGCACGCAACGCCGGATGTCCTGTTTGAACTATAGGTAATGGAAATGGCATGCGAAAATTTTACCAGCCCAGCGGCATGGCTTGACAATGTTTTGCAAACCCGGATAATAGATGGTATGGACATATTATTTACAGCCAGTCGCGAACAAAGAATGAACGGCACCGTTGGACGGGGCTCGGAGTGACACAGGCGTAGATAATAGATCAATAGCATCTGTAGTCATTAAGCGAGCCCTTTCAAAAACGAAAGGGCTTTTAGTTTACTTGTATTGAGTTTTAAATGGAGAGATGGCTGAGTGGTTTAAGGCAACGGCTTGCTAAGGCGTAGACGGGCTAAGCTCGTCCGTGGGTTCGAATCCCACTCTCTGCTAAAGATAATCCGATAACTGAATCGGATAAATATAACAACCAGAGGACAAGATCATGGAGATTTTCACCCCAAAAGACAAAACTTACGACGTTATGCGAACTGAAGGTGGGGTTCCCGTCAAGATGTGGACCCGCGGCGTGCAATTAGAAGACGAGGCACGCAAGCAGCTCAGCAATATAACGAAGATGCCGTTTGTCTTTAGATGGGTCGCAGCCATGCCTGATTGTCACTGGGGTATGGGCGCCACCGTCGGCAGTGTCATTCCAACCAGAAAGGCGATTATTCCGGCAGGTGTCGGCGTCGACATTGGTTGCGGTATGGTCGCTGCGCGTACGAGCCTGCGCGCGTCCGATCTGCCGGACGATCTTGCTTCAATCAGGCACGCAATCGAAGCCGCAATTCCTCACGGTAGAACCGACAATGGCGGTCCTGGCGACAGGGGCGCCTGGAAAAACGCGCCGAAAGCGGTGGAGGATGCCTGGTCCGGGCTTGCTGAAGGGCACAAGAAAATTGTGGATAAACACCCCAAGCTGGCGCGAGCAAACACTATCACGCATCTTGGCTCGCTCGGCACTGGAAACCACTTCATCGAAATCTGCGTAGACGAAGATGATTCCGTCTGGATAATGCTTCACTCTGGCTCCAGAGGGATTGGAAATTCCATCGGAAAGTACTTTATCGAACTTGCGAAGAAGGACATGGAGAAATGGTGCATCAGTGTGCCCGATCAGGATCTCTCATACTTGCCTGAAGGCACTGACAATTTCAATGAGTATTGGAAGGCGTTGATGTGGGCGCAAAAATTTGCGCAAACAAACAGAGACGTCATGCTCAACTCTGTGATTGCCGCGCTCAAAAAGTGCAAGTTGCCCGAATTCGAGATCACCTCGGAAGTCGTTAACTGCCACCACAACTACGCCGCACTCGAGAATCACTATGGTGAAAACATCTACGTGACGAGAAAAGGCGCGGTCAGGGCGCAGGAAGGCGATCTGGGTATTATCCCGGGATCCATGGGCACCAGGTCATATATCGTGAGAGGAAAGGGAAATCCGGAAAGCTTCAACAGCTGCTCACACGGAGCAGGTCGAGCAATGTCTCGGGGCGAAGCGAAGAAGAAATTCTCAATTGCCGATCACGAAAGGGCTACAGCCGGAGTCGAGTGCCGAAAAGATGAAGATGTCATTGACGAAACTCCAATGGCATACAAGTCAATCGACGCCGTGATGGAAGCTCAAAAGGACCTGGTGGACATCGTCCACACCTTGAAGCAAGTAATCTGCGTTAAAGGCTAAGCAACGTTAAAAACAGCAAAGATCGTTGGGGCACTATACATAGTGCCTTGCGATCGACGCTGAAGACTGACTAAAAGGTCTCTGCAATGCTTTTGCAGAGGCGAGATTTCGGCGACCAAAAGTTGATCGTCGAAAAGCTACTCACAATAGGAGGTGTGTCATGAAAGTATATGTTCTTTTGCGCGATGGTGTTCCACTGGGTTTTGCGCTAGCCGCAGCCTCGCGCTGCTCTCTTTGGGAAGCCAAAGGGCCTATTCGAAATACGCTGGATTACCGGCGATTGAATGGACCACTTTCTCTTTCGGTCGTTCTTATTCTGGGCAATGGATGTGTATTGATGAGCCCCCTACTATTGGGGGCAGATCAACAATTCAAGAAGGAATTCAACTTTGCGAATTTCGATCTGATGTTTCTGCAAAGCTTGCAGCACAAGTTCTTTTAGCCAGCATGAATGGCACTATTGTTTTAACCAAAGTGCAAATGCGACCGCAAGTAATGAGGGAAAACATCAAGTCGTTTTTGGCGATGTCGGCAATGCCTTAATTCGCTTTGGTTTATGCTTGACCGCTCCCGACAAACACTTGCAAATCCTTGATCAACTCATCGAGATCGTCGATGTGGCACATGCTTTCGCATACGGAAAGTGACGTTTCGAGTATGCATTCCGGGCATTCCAGTGTCACGTCGACACCGTGACTGGCAAAAACTTCTAATGCTTCCGGAAACTGTTCGAGAACATTCAAAACGGTGGTGTCTAATGTGATGTCCATGGTGTCCTCCTTTTAGAATTCTTCGCTTCCTTCTTTTGTGGCGGGAACGTGAAGACGTTTTCTGATTTTTGATTGGTGACCAGGTCCTTTATCGTCGATCCCGCAAACGCTTTTTCCACTAGCGCTGTGGCATCGTCCAGTTGCTTATGCAAGTTGCACAGGCTTGTGGCATGCTGAGGGAGCCCAAGCGGGCATTCTCTGATGCGCCTTATCGGATCGACCGCTTTCACAACATCCAGCACACAGATCTTTTCTGGAGCCCTTTTTAATGTGAAGCCTCCACGAAGTCCACGTTGAGATTGCACTAAAGAGGCTCTGGTTAGCTGTTGTAAAACCTTAGAGAGGTAGGCTGCCGGTATCTGAGTGAATTTGGCAATCTGCTCTGTGGTTTGCCCGCCGCTCTGGTTTTCTGCCAGATAAACGACTGCTCGTAATGCGTACTCGGTGGTTTGTGAAATCATGGCTCTTGAATTGGATATCTGGACCTTTATATCCAATATACACCGGGCTCGCACATTTGTCAATCCAGCCCTGCTGGCCTTCGCACCTGGCAGACTTTTTGAGCCTGGGGCGGTCGTAAGCTACCTGGTGCCGTGCGGACCACCCGCTTTCAGAACTCCATGTCCTTGCCCTGGTTGTTGTCTTTTTCTATCCGGACCTTCTCGCCGAAAGCCTGAAGCTCGGTCTGTGCACAATTTGCAGGGAGTAGAAATTCGGCATTTGGGCACTCGGGTATATCTATATATAGGAATTCGGGGATTCTGGGCAAAAGCGGTGCTTTGAGGCTGAAAGTCTTGATGGGACAAGGCATTGACGGTTTTAAACGAGGAGTATGCCATGCCTCCTGAGCCTGGAGCGGCGGACAGCGCCGATAGAGAGGCACTCTCGAAAATCGGGCGATACGAAGTTGTCGTTGAGCTTGGTCGCGGCGGCATGGGTGTGGTCGTTAAGGCGAGAAACCCCGATCTCAACAAGATGGTTGCCATTAAGGTCTTGAATTCCAGCCTCCTCATCGACGGCACCAGTCTCGAGCGCTTCAAAATCGAAGCGATGGCGGGCGGGCAGTTCTCCCACCCGAATCTGGTGTCAATATTTGATATCGGTGTGACCACGGACGGTAGCCCGTACATGGTCATGGAGTACATTTCCGGCCAGAGTCTTCAGGACAAATTGTCCGCCGAAAAGAAGTTAGACATCGATTTTTTCTTGAAGGTCTTCGAGCAGGTAGCGAAAGGGCTTCAATACATTCACAAGCAAAACATCGTGCACCGCGATATCAAGGCAAGCAACATAATGCTGCAGAGCATCGACGGTGATTTGTATGCGAAGTTGGTCGACTTTGGCATCGCAAAAGTCCTGACCGACGGAGAAGCTGATCCGCAAAAGCTTACCAAGACTGGCTCTGTGTTTGGCAGCCCGCCTTACATGAGTCCCGAGCAGTGCCAGGGAAAAATAGTCGACGCAAGATCTGACATTTATTCTTTAGGCTGTGTGATGTATGAGTGCCTGAGCGGTGTTCCTCCCATCATGGGTGACAATGCTCTTCAGACAATTTTTGGACACGTCTCTACAGTTCCAGAGACACTAGCGGAAATGACGAGCGGCGATCCGACCGCATCTGCAATTGCCAAAATGATTCATAAGTGTTTGGAAAAAGATCCGGCATTGCGTTTTCAAACATCTGCAGAACTAATCTCTGAAATCAGCAACATCAAAGGAAAGCTGGACGCAAAGCAGTTTCAAACTCAAGCAGCAGGTAAGGACGGACACCATGCAGCACCAGTCAACCGGTGGAAAACAAACGTAGCATCCGGCGATTCGAGCGAATTTGAGAAGGTGGTTATTAAGAGAACTGCTGGTATCATCCGCGCTGACACAGTGCCTTCAATCAGCCCGGAACAGCAGAAGCAAAATGAATCCGCTGCAAAAGAAAAAGTTGCTGCAGAACTTGAAAAGTTTCAATCAGAAAGATTGACTGCTCCACCCGTTGCAAACGCAGACGATTTACGTAATATTACTCAATTGCAACTTAATCTCAAGCAGCAGTCGGTTTCCGGTCTGAGGAACGAAGGCGCTGTGTCGGCACCCTCGTCGAAAGTGTATCCTTTATTGCTTGGGATTCCATTGATAGTGATTGTTGTTTTGATTGGCGCTTACAGCACTGGACTTTTCAAAGGTTTGACGCCGGTCGATCATTTCCAGAACGCGAAGAAAGATTTCGCGCTCGGCAAAACGCATTGGGAAGCTGCGAGGCAAGAATTCTTGACTGCGCTTGATTCCGCTACGAATAAAAACGATGCAATAACGACTGGACAGATTCGACTATACCTCGGGCGAATTTCACTCGGAAAGTCCGATGGAAGAGCATTGACCAATTTCACTGCGGCGCTGAAAGAACTTGAGGGGAGCAAAGAGCAAAATAGAGATGATTATCTATCTGCCCTGACAGGTCTCGCCGAAGCGCAGATTCAAGATTCTGATTTCAAGGCTGCCGAAAAATCTATTAAGGATGCAAAAGCCCTAGCGGACAAGTGGAAGCCATCATCCGAGGTGCGGGGGGATCTTGCGTTTCTGGAAGCAAAACTTCGTGCTAAGGACGAAAAGAATTTGCATACCGCGGCTAACCTGTATGATAGAGCACTGCTGGAATATGAGAAGTCCTCGACTGCAAGCGCAGAAAGGAAAACTACAGTGTGGCTGGAGAGCGCCAAGTTGCATACTGAACTTCAGCAAAAGCCGTGGGCTTTGCGACAAGCGCAGAATGCGATTACGGCAGCAGCTGGTATCAAAGATGAGGCAGTCCGCACCGAGCTGATCAGGGAAGCCAGTGATCTTTTGGCGGCGAATAAACCCGCACCAGGTACTCAGGCTAGTGCAGAACCTGCACCATTGCTGCCGGGATTGAGTTTGCCGGGCACCGCCATCCCACAAGGCGCTGCGCTTCCTCAAGTACCTCAAGTCGTTCCAGTGACGCAAGGGTTTTCAATGCCGCAGCCTTCAGCGGGCGCGGTTACGCAGGCAGACGTTGATTTGGCGAAAGGACAAGCGGATTTGAAGCAACAGCAGTTAGAGCAATTAAATCGCACAAGAAAATATGTTGAAGAACTCGGTCGTGCGCAAGATGAAAACTTCAGGCGAACAACTGAGAACTTGAAGCGGTATAGTAATAGTCCCTGAAGATATCACGAATCACTTGTGACGAGTTCTTGCTATCGAACAAAAGACGACAACGAGACCTTCTTCAAGGAAGGGCTTGAGAAGCTTCGCAATGAGAGCCTGCAAGAAAGCAGCGGGAAGCTGATCATGGATCTGATGGAAATTCATGACGACAAAATTCTGGTGACTTTTGCTCGACAATGGATAAAGCAATTTCCCAATCAAGAGAGTGCGCCAAGATTGGTTGGAAAGTGGCTTTTGAAGTATGAAACTAATGACGCCATGTATATGGCGACCAACTATGTGAAAACTTATCCCGACGTAAACGCGTTGATACTAATCATCAGAGCCGCAGGAAAAATGCCTCGAGTTCCGAGTCGTCTTTTTGCAGCAATAGAAAGAAGATTTGAAGCTGAGCCAAACAGTCATGTTTGGGCTGCTCTGCTTGGTTATGAAAATCAGAGTCCGGAAAGAAATAAGCTAGCTGTGAGGTGGATTCAGAAAAACTTTACTAATACCTCTATCGATATTGATCTGTCCAGCGTCGCAGCTTTTACCGAATCACCAGAAGTGTTAGAGGAAATCTTTATCTGGACTAAGCACAATCAAGAGAGAGCGGAAAATGTCTGGATGCTCTTCTGCCATATGATGAGAGGGCAGTCAAAAGCTCATAAAAACATATTGCCCCGCGTCGTTGAGCTGGCAAGAGCTTGGCTTGCAAAAAATCCTGACTACGATTACAACGGCAGAATTTACAGTGACTTGCTGATCGTGATGCGTTCTGAAGATGACATTCAGAATGCAAAAGAATGGTATCGAAGCCACACTAATTCCCAAAGTGCTGCGATGGCCATGAACGGCATCTTGAGTAGCATGCATCTAAGAGGAGACCCGCCGGAGCAAGAATTCATCAAGCTGGCCAAGCAATTACTTAACAAGCAATCTCCAGAGGACCGCGTGCCTGTCCTGGCCGGTGCCCTACTGTTAGCGAATCCCGAAGCGGAGTCAATCAAGCTTGCGAGGGAAACCTGGGAACACTATCGCCATTTAGCGTGGTTGCATGGAGATCTCTTGCGATTGGCTCCAGATGCCGATTTGATAACTGAGGCAAACGAAAGGCTTTCGACGTTTGACAAAGGCTTGCCGGATGTGATAATCGAGATGTTGAAAATTGATCCGGCCAACGACGTGGCGCGGCGAGCTGCCGAAAAATGGCTGCAGCTGAATGGTGATGACGATCAGGTCAATACAGTGAAAGCCCTGCTTTAGAAGGCTTTTGCCCTAGCCGTGCACGACTTTGCCAGGCATGAGAAAATAGACCTTCGCTCCCCGTCTAAACAAGGTGCCAATGAATAGAAGAACATTCCTCAAGGGCAGTGCCGCCGTTGTCATGCTGAGTGGAGGATTCGCTATGAGTTTACAGCAGTCGTTTGCCGAAACCGTGAACCTCGGACCGCTCCTTGATACTTGGACTGGCGCTCACAATGGCTTTCCGCATTTTGACCTCGTCAAGATATCGGACTTCAAACCCTCGATCCTGAAGGGGATGGATCTCAAGCGTGCGCAGATTAACGCGCTGACGAGCCAAAAGGATAAGCCCACTTTCGAGAACACGATTGTCGTTTTGGAAGATTCCGGCCGTCCGCTTAGCAACGCATACCGCTATTTCAGCATTTACACGTCGACGATGAACGATAAGACGATGCAAGCGATCGAGACTGAAATGACTCCCCTCATCGCGAAGTTCGATGACGAAATCATTCAAAACGATGAATTGTTCCAGCGCA
>JADZFV010000379.1 GCA_020854255.1 Candidatus Melainabacteria bacterium
AGTATGCACTTTTCCGATTTACCGGTTTTCCAGTTGTAATAGATTTTCTTGTAAGGGCAAGCTGATATGCAGGCGCGCCATCCTCTGCAGACATCTTGATTGATGAGGACAATTCCGTCTTCTCCGCGTTTGTAGAGAGCGCCTGACGGACAGGATGCAACACAGCTGGGATTGGCGCAGTGATTGCAAATGCGCGGCAAGTACATCATCGATACTCGCTCGATTTCAAACATTTGCTCGCGTTCTTCGTCCGACAAGCCTTCCAGATTGAAATCGTTTTCCGCGTATATAGGCGAGCCGGAAAGATCGTCATCCCAGTTGGGACCGGCTTCGATGTCTACAGGCTCACCGGTAATTTGCGAAACCGGAATCGCGGTCGGCTGATCGGTGCCCAGCTCGCTGTCGAAGAGGTCCGCGTATTTGTATGTCCAGGGTTCGTAATAGTCTTCCAGACCGGGTTGGTTGGGATTGTAGAAAAGTTTGACAAACGAATCGAGTTTGTTCTGGCTGCGCAATTCGAGTTTGCGCGAACCATTGTTGCCGCTCAGCTTCCAACCACCTTTATAATGGTTTTGATCTTCCCATAGAGTTGGAAAGCCAGTGCCGGGCTTGGTTTCAACATTGTTCCACCACATGTATTCGGCGCCCGGACGGTCGGTCCAGACATTTTTGCAGGCGACGCTGCAAGTGTGGCAGCCTATGCATTTATCAAGATGGAAAACCATCGATACTTGTGCTCGTATGTCCATGGCTTAAAACTCCACTTTGTCCATGCGTTTGACCACAACGAAAGTGTCGCGATTTACGCCTTGCGGTCCCCAGTAATTGAATGCGTACGTAAATTGCGCGTAGCCGCCTATCATGAAAAGCGGTTTCAGTCTGGCCCTGGTCAGGCTGTTGTGTCCTCCGGCTCTGCGCATGCCGCGCTCTTTAGATTTGGGCACAGACACTGTTCGCTCAGGTGAATGATAGATAAATGCTATGCCCCTGGGTATGCGCGCGCTCACGCAGGCTCGTGTGCAGACAACGCCGTGGTCGTTGAAAGCTTCCACCCAGTCATTGTCGGCTATGCAAATCAGATCGGCGTCCTTATCATTGAGCCAGATGGGATCGATGCCTCTGGAAAGAGTCTTCATGCGCAAAGTGTCGCCGAAAGTCGAGTGAATATGCCATTTTCCATGCGGCGTCAAATAATTGAGGATCAAAGAGCCTCCATCGTGCGCTGACTTTTCCAGATCGCGAGCGGCATGCTTTGACAATCTCGGTTTGTAAGTAGGCAGATTCTCGCCGTAGGCGATATAAGTCTCGTGATCGAGATAAAGATGCTGCCTGCCTGTAAGAGTCCGCCAGGGAATCTCTTCTTCCACGTTTTGACAATATGCCGAGTATGTGCGGTTATTGGCTGTGATGCCTGTCCAGAATGGTGTGGTTAATAGCCGCCTGGGTTGCGCATTTAGATCCTTGAATGTAAATCTGACAGCGCGCGTATCAGCGGCCAGGTGAGTATGATCGATGCCGGTTTTCACCGACTCGGCGACATAAGCGCGGTGCGCCAATTCGCCGTTGGTCTCGGCGGCAAGCAGCAAAATCAATTCGCAGGCGTTCAAATCTTCTCGCAAAGAAGGGTATGTTTTTCCACCCCACGTTTCGGTCGGATTGTCCTTCATGTAGTGGTCGTAGATATCGTCGATATCATAGTGAGTTCCATGCACGGACAGCCCGTTTGCCCTGACCAGTGGTCCGAGAGAAATGAATCGATTGAACAAATTCGGATAGTCGCGCTCGACTATTTTGAAATTGGGCATGGTCTTGCCCGGTATGGCTTCGCACTCGCCTTTAAGCCAGTCGCGCACCGAAGGCTGAGCGATCTCAGCGGCAGTGTCATGCATGAGGGGTGAAGCGACAACATCCTTTATCGGCTCGGGAAGATAGTTTTCGCTAAGCTTCGCGGTCGAGCGAGCGATTTCTTTGAAAATATCCCAGTCGCTCTTCGATTCCCAGCATGGTGGCACCGCCGGTTGCAGGGGATGAATGAAAGAGTGCATGTCGGTGGTGTTCAGATCATGCTTCTCGTAATATGTCGCTGCCGGCAGCACAATATCGGAATACAGAGCAGACGAATCCATGCGGTAATTGAGGTCAACTACCAGATCCATTTTGCCCATTTCGACTTTATCGTGCCATGTGACTTCTTTGACGAGATCTTTGGCCTGTTCTTCTGCAATTGCGTTATTGTGCGTGCCCAGATAGTGCTTGAGGAAGTATTCATGCCCCTTTGCGGAAGCAAGCAAAGCATTGCCCCGCCAGATGTACCAGACTCTCGGGTAGGACTCGCTGTTGTTGGGATCTTCCATCGAGAATTTAAGCGATCGGTCTTTCAGCCGGGACACCACTTTCTTGATTACTTCTTCGTCGGTCCTGGCGCCGTCGGCTAAGGCTTTTTCGACAACTGAAAAATTGCTTTCGTTGAATTGCGGGTAGCAGGGCATCCAGCCCGATCTGACCGCCTGTGCCTGCCTGTCGACTGTGTGTCCATGCGCCATCGAATGTGTTTCGTCGCTGACGGCGCAGACATCGTCGAGGCTGCCGTCATAGCGCCATTGATCGGAGTGAACATAGTGAAAAGACGGTGCATTCTGCAAACGCGGCGGGCCTGCCCAGTCGCCGCCGAAAGCAATAGGGGCCCAGGAGGCTTGCGGTGCCAATTTTTCTTGACCGACATAGTGATTGAGCCCGCCTCCGTTTACACCGACGCACCCGCACAATATGAGAGGAGTAATGATGGAGCGATAGATCAAATTATTGTGATACCAGTGGTTGGCGCCGGCGCCGATGATGACGCTGCATTTCCCTTTGCTGTCTTCGGCTGTCTTTGCCCACTCCCTTGCGAATTTCACGACAACGGAAGCATTGATGCCGGTAAATTTCTCCTGCCAGGCCGGCGTGTAATTGAGTTCGTTGTTTTCGTAATTTTCCGGATACTGTCCGTCTAAACCGCGCTTGACGCCGTATTGAGTGAGCATCAATTCAAATGCGGTTGTCACCATCACCGGACCATCGACAGTCTCCATTTCCACGGCCGGCACATTGCGCACCAGCACCGCTTCGTCCTTGAAATTGGCAAAATCGGAAGTGCGCACCGGCACGGAATGCTCCGGTTTTTGATCTTTGGAGTGAAGCATCAGGCGAGGGTCGATGGCACCGCCTGTGACTTCGTCCTCGAGCTTCAAATTCCACTGGCCCTTCTTTTTCTGCCAGCGGTGGCCGACGCTGCCCTTTGGCACAGCCAGCTTGTTGGAGTTGCCGTCGATGACAAACATTTTCCAGTCTGCATTTTCGAGATCTTTTGTGGACGCCATTTGGCTGGCCCGCAAGAATTTTCCCGGCGTGTATGTGCCGTCTTCGTTCTTTTTCAAAGTGACAAGAAATGGCATGTCACTGTATTTTTTTACGTAATTGACAAAGTAGGGGGTTTCTTTTTGGCAGTAAAACTCTTTCAAAATCACGTGCGTGACAGCCATCCAGAAAGCTGTGTCCTGCCCCTGGTGTATCGGCACCCATTCATCGGCGATTTTGGATACCTGCGAGAAGTCGGGAGAAAAAACGACAACTTTGGCTCCGCGATGCCTTCCTTCCACCAGAAAATGTGCATCGGGAGTGCGCGTCATCAAAACATTGGAGCCGACAACAGCGACAAATTTGGAATGGAACCAGTCGGCACTTTCGGCGACGTCGGTTTGCTCGCCCCAGATCTCAGGCGAGGCCGGAGGCAGGTCGCAATACCAGTCATAGAAAGACAGGCACACTCCCCCCATCAACTGAAGAAAACGGGCTCCGGAAGCATAACTGACCATGGACATGGCCGGAATAGGAGAAAATCCGACAATGCGATCGGGTCCGTGTTGCTTAATTGTGGAAATATTGGCGGCCGCCATCAATTCTGTAGCTTCGGCCCATTTGACTCTGCGGAAACCGCCTTTACCTCTGGCGCTTTGATATTTCTGCCGCGATTCTTTGTCGTTGGCGATCGATTGCCAGGCGGCCACCGGATCATCTTTATACTTCTCTTTTGCAGCTCTCCACAGATCAATCAGGGCTCCGCGCATGTAAGGATATTTGACGCGCA
>JADZFV010000380.1 GCA_020854255.1 Candidatus Melainabacteria bacterium
CGCAGCGGCGTGCCTATAGTCAAATATAAAGACCTGCCTGACGAGCTGTAGGCCTGAGACATGGTCTCGCCCGGCCTGAATTTGCGTATACCTCTTATCGATTCATGCAGTGGTCTTTCAAAACCGGCCGACGTATGGCATTTAAAACCGGACGATGCATGGCGTCGACCCTACCTGGCTTGGAGCTTTGCCAGTAGCGATTTGGCGCTTTCGTGGTCCGGATCGTCCGGCGCCAGCTCGATAAACAGCTTCAATTCAGATTCGGCACGTTGGGTGTCGCCGGTTTTTATCGACAGCAAAGCCAGGTTGTAGTGAGTCTGCTTCAAGCTCGGGTCGAGTTTCAGCGCCTGGTCGTACTCCTGGACTGCTTCCTTTATATAGTATTCTTCCGTCGCCTGAGAAAGGAGCCAGGCACGGTTGTAGTGGGCGCTGGCGGACGTGGGGAACTGTTTGGTGAAGTACTTTGACCAGATTTCCGCGCGTTTGAAATCGTTTGTGCGTATGATTGTCCTGAGCAATGCGCCTTCAATTGCCATCGCTTTTTTCATGCGATCTTTGGGTACCCACTCGTTGAGCAGGTCCAGCGCCTCTTCGTATTGCAGTGCCGCCGCGGCAGGGTCCTGACTCTTTTCCAGATAGCGACCCAATATCTCGCGCACGCCCGGATTATTGGGCTGCATGGTCACCGCCTGCCGGGCGCGTAAAATTGCCTCATCGAGTTCTCCTTCCATATCGCAGACATATGCAAGTTGAAGCACGGCGTCGGCATCGTTGGTCGAAATCATCAAAAGTTTTCTAAGCACCAGGCGCGCGCTCTTGTAGTCTTTATTGGCGATAAGCGTCTCCGCCTGCAGCTTGAGGGATTGCGCATCATTCTTTCTGGCCAGTCCTGTTTTACTTATCAGTTCTTTCGCATCTTCTTTTTTGCCGCCTTCAAGATTCGATCTGACCAAACACTGCTGCGCCGGATTCAAAGTGGGTTCGATTTTGAGAGCTGCATTGGCGTCTTCAGTAGCCTGCGCCTGCTTATCCAAAGACAGATGCAAGCAGGCTCTATTGGAATGTGCCGCCGAGCAATTCGAATTCAGCCTGATCGCCTCGCTGAATTCTTTCTGTGCATCCGCACTGCTTTTCCCCATCATCAATAGCAAAACGCCGCGATTATTGTGCAATCGATCGCTGTGGGGTGCAAGTTTGAGCGCCTGATCGATTGTTTTCATTGCCTGGACAAATTTGCCTTCCATGATCTGATCGAAAGTTCTTAATGCCAGCAAATCGCCCTTGTGAAAGCCTTCTCGCTCAGGCTTCCGGTTCGGCAGCGGTATTTTTTCGCCGAACTCGTCAATAACTCTCACTTCACCATCTTTGGTTTTCAATACGAAAAAATTGCCGAGTGATACTACATATGGATATGCGTGGTCTTTCATGACCAGATAGACGTGAACGGCTGGCTTTCCTTCTTCCTCTTTGGACGCCTGCAGACCGGCGTGTATGGCATGGCACTTAGCAATGCGAAACTTAATTGGGTCGCTTTTCATGACCGCACTCACCAACTTTGCGTTTTCTTCGACTTTCGAGTCCTTGCTTTCTATATATGTTTCTGAAGTTGGCACATTGCTCTCAATCTTCGCGTCTGCTAAAGGATTGATGAGCCCCTGCAGAATTGCAGATAAAGCCAGTGAGCAAGCTATTGCTGCCTTTCGCTTGCTCTTCGATCGACTGAAATTGCGCATGTCTTTGGTCTTTCCTGGCAAAACAACTGTCTTTCGGTTTCCAGATATTTGCGCGTATATTATTGATCGTTAGCCTGCCAGCCTGCTATGGTTTTTCGATGGCGGTTGAAACAGCTTTTAAGTTTGAGTTACAGGCGGTCTGCCCGTGGTCAGGTGCCCGTGCTGGGGTTTTTTCCACTCCTCATGGCGACGTGGAAACGCCTGTATTCATGCCTGTCGGCACCAATGCCACCGTAAAGTCTCTCACTTACGAGCAGGTGACATCATGCGGCGCTGAAATAGTGCTTGCTAATTCCTATCACCTTTTTCTGCGTCCCGGGCACGAGCTCGTGCAGAGAGCGGGGGGGTTGCATGCTTTCACCGCCTGGAACAAACCGATTCTCACCGACTCGGGCGGCTTTCAAGTATTCAGTCTGGATTCTTTCAGGCGCATCGTCGAAGAAGGCGTTTTCTTCAAAGACCACAGGGACGGCAAACAGCATTTCATCGGACCCGAGCGCTCGATGGAGATTCAAAACGCGCTTGGTGCAGATATCATCATGGCCTTTGACGACTGTGTGAAGAACCCTTGCACGCACGAAGAGGCGGTCGCTTCGATGGAGCGCACCCACCTTTGGCTGGCTGTTTGTGCGGAAAAACACAAACGGCCGGCCGATCAAGCACTGTTTGGCATCGTGCAGGGAAGTATGTTTGAAGATTTGCGCAAACAATCCGTTGATGCCGTAACTTCATATCCGCTGCCTGGTTTTGCGATTGGAGGAGTGGCTGTAGGTGAGAGCCGCGAGGTTATCGAACGCATCGTTCTCTACACAGCACCCCTGCTTCCGGAGAGTAAGCCTCGTTATTTGATGGGAATTGGCACGCCCTGGGATATTGCCTATGCCATCAGATGCGGTATCGATATGTTCGACTGTGTCTCTCCGACGCGATTGGCCAGGCATGGTTCCGCGTTCTCATTTGAAGGACGCCTGGCTCTGAAGAATGCCAGATTTACAGAGGAATTCGCTCCTCTTGATCCGGATTGCCTTTGCTATACATGCAAAAACTACACGCGCGCCTATCTGCACCATCTGGTCAGAAGCAATGAAATGTCGGGAGCGGCGCTGCTCTCAATGCACAATATTACTTATCTGATCAAAGAAGCAAGACTGGCTCGTGCCGCCATTCTCGAAGGTAGATTCAAAGAATATTTCCAGCAAGTCGAAACCACGCTGCGCGGCGAAATATCGTAGGATAGACTGTTGCAGCTACGATTTTTCTTGAACTTCTTCAGCGTCGACTGAATCTGTGTCTTTATTGACTTCGATGAGCACCGGTTCTTTGACGGTCAGTTTGGGTGAGTCTGTGGACTTGCCCATGCTGCCTTTGAGGGCCAGAAGTTCCATTTCGATATCTGTTTTGCCTTCGAAGTTTTTGAACTGTTTGTCGAGCTGATCGGTTCCCAATTCAGCAAGTGCCGCCGCACGAGCTTCGCGCTCCTGCACTTTGGTTTCCATCTTCTCTATAACGTTCATGGCGCCTGAAGCAGTCGTCTTCGAGAGAATTTCGTTGGCTTTGCTGGTCGCTTGGGCGGCTTTGTCGCGGGCGATCAGCACTTGCTTTTTGGTGTAAGCCTTCTGCACTTCGGCTTCCAGGTCGGTGAGACGCTGTCTCAAAGTGTTGGTGGTTTCTTTCTGAACTTTCAGTTGCGCTTCCAGATCTTGGGCTGCCTGTTGATATTGCTGCTTGCGCTGGAGGGCTTGCTTGGCCAGGTCGTCATTGTTTTGCTGAACTGCCATTGCCGCCCGGTTATGCCAGGTCTCGGCTTGCTCTTTGTTCTTCTGCAATTGCTGCTCGAGCTGTTTTTCCGTGGCGATAGCTTGAGCTACTGCCTGGCGAACTTGAATCAGGTTCGACTGAAGGTCTTGATAGGTTTGTTCCAGCATTATCTGGGGATCTTCCATCCGGCCCAGCAAGGCATTGAACATAGCCTTCACTAAGTTGGCTAGCCTGTCGAACATGTGCTGATAACTCCTTTTAACTGACTTCTAGCTGAACTGGCCCGGGTTTGCGCCTGTTGTTGCCAATAATGGTCGCAAAAGGCCCCTGATTAATATGGATTAAATGTAGTGTAGCAAAGTCACACTTAACCTTATGCCCCGTTTTAAGACTATCTGCGCCCTGGCAACCCAGTCAGCCTGAGGCGGCTGCCAAGATTTATCGGGCCGGACAAGGACTTTGTACCCACCGAGCCGTCGGTTGGCACTATTGCCTGTTTCTTGTCAGCTTCGGCGTAGGCTAGACTTCGAGATAAGGAATAAGTTTAAAGAGCAACATTTTGGTTTCGTCCAAAATCAATTGATTTCAATAGATTTCGATATATGAAAAATGCCGAAAAACCAGCTCTGGGGACAAGCGGGTTTCAGCGCGCCATGTTCGTTGTTTCCGACGCTGTACTGGGTGCGGCCGTATTGATTATGTTGGGTATGTGGGCGGGCGGCTTTGCCGATGACAATCTGCACACGGCGCCCTGGTGTTCGCTTGGATTGTCCATTTTGGGAGGCGCTCTGGGCTTATGGCGTATGGTCAAGAAGGCCTCTTCTCTGGACACGCCGGGCACGCCTGAGGGCGCCAAGCCGATTACTTACAAAGATTATGAAGATGAGAAAGACAATAACTCAGATAGTTAAGGTTGTGTTTTGGGCTGCCAGCCCCGCGAAAGTCATCTGATATTATTCCTCTCCAGTGCGTTTCCATTTGGATGCCGCTCAGGTTCGGCGCAAACTGTTCGATTCGTCAGTTGCAAATACAGCCGGCATAGCCGAAAGACATACCCAAACTTGATTCAAGAGAACCCGGTTTAAGAGATGCTCGGAAGAAATCTGCCCCTCAGTGAAGTTGTACATGACGCTACCTGGCTCAAGGAGCCATTTCTTGGTGTGCAGCAGCTTGGTACATACGGCGATCTTCATATTGACACTCTGGTTTTGACCTGGGTTTGCATGGGCTTCATTCTCACCTGCTGCGCTTTGATTGTGCCTGCCATGACGAGCAAAGGCGCCGGTTCTAATGCTCAACAAATTCTCGAGATGATTTATTTGTTTGTCGAAGACCTTATCAAGGGTTTGATGGGTCATCACTACAAGAAATTCTTGCCGCTTATTGCAGCAATCTTTATGTTTGTATTAACGGCAAATTTCATCGGTGTCGGCCCCTGGCTCGCACTGGAGCACTGGGCACCGAATTTGGGAATTACCTGGCCGCATATCGACCATCAGCCATTTGAAATTTGCTCGCCGACCACTGATTTCAACGTCACTTTCGGGCTTGCCACCGTCTCCTTTCTCGTTTACGTGGGTTCCGGATTCTGGGCTCACGGAGCCAATTATCTGAAGCTTTACTTGAACCCGATCGAGTGGATGGATCTGGTTATTCGCCCGGCCACACTGGCTCTTCGCTTGATGATGGTAATCACAGCCGATGAATTGATGCGTGCTGCGGCAATCGGCATGGTGCCTGCCATTGTGCCCACCGGCGTTATGGCGTTCGAGCTCTTTATCGGCGTTATTCAAGCCTTCGTATTCGCGCTTCTTACCTCCATTTACATCGGTTTGACGCTCGAGCATCACTAGATATCTCGCTTCTGCAATCGATCGTACTTCTGTACTTTTCTCTTGAAAAGCTCGTTTTTGCGCATGCCTTTTGGCTTTCGCGTGCCTGTCGGTATGAATGGAAATTTACCTGGATTATCAGTTGACGACCCTGAAAACCGCATAGATTCGACAGAAAGCTCAGATCAGCACTTGTTATAATCTGGGCTGGTTGGATTGGTTCTATCCAAGCGGATGCGCTCGCGTCTTCACCTTAGGCGTCAAAAGCGCAGCAACCAAATTTTTAGTACGGCGCAAGCCTGGCTAAGCTAGTCAAAAACAGACGTTAAGAGGAGATCAACTGTGGACCACACACTCATTGCCCAAGCTGGAACAGCAGCTGTTGACGGCGCAACCATGATCAAAGCAGCAGCTTTGATTGGCTCCGGCATCGCCGCCGTAGGCGTAATCGGACCTGGCATCGGCATCGGCGTCGCCGGCTCGAGAGCCCTGGAAGGCATGGCTCGTCAACCGGAAATGGCTCAAAAGCTCCTGGTTAACGCCATCATCATCGCCGCCCTCATGGAAGCTCTCGGTCTTCTGGCATTCGTTATCGCCATCCAGCTTTTCCAATTCGGCAGCAAGATCGGCTAAACAACCAGTTTGAAAAAGCGGCCTGTTTGACAGGCCGTCCCTGTTTGAGAGCAATGAAAATGTGGCGTCAATTCAGGGAGCCAATCAGGAAGTAGTTTTAGGAAGCAAATTCTAGGAACCAAATTCTAAATGTTCGAGTTAAACGGCACCTACATAATCTTTATCGCCAGCTTCCTTATCTTCATGGTCTTGCTTAACGAGATCATGTTGAAGCCGGTGGGCAAAGCAATTGCCGATCGCAAGGCGCTCATTCAGGAGCACCTGGAGGTTGGCAAACACAGCCGGCAAAAGGCGGAAGCGGAGCTCGTCAGCTATCAGGAGCGCCTGAATTCTACTCGCCATGAAGCGGCGGGCATTCGCAACGAAGCTTCTCAGGCAGCGCAAAAGGTTCGCGACCTGAAACTGAAGGAAGTTCAAGATGAAGGCCGCCAGAGGCTCGACAAAGCCAAGGCTGAACTGGCTCAGGAAAAGAAAGAGCTGGTTGAAGGGCTGGTGGATCAAGAGCTGGAAATCGTCAACACAATATCCAAAAAGCTTTTGGGTGAGTCGGCATCTGTAAATGTAGATCGCAATAAGGTTCGCAAAGTACTCGAGGAAGTCTGCTGATGTATCTGTTTGCCGCTCAAGTTGAAACTCATCCTGTGGATGTTGAACAAACTCATGCCGGAGAAGCCGAACATTCTTCATCTGATGCGCATGCGGTTCATGAAAGTGGGCCTTTCGACAACAACTTCATCAACTGGCTTTTGCTCCTGGCTTTTCTGGGCTGGTTGATCGCGAAGAATCTGCCTCCTGTTTTCAATTCTCGCCGCCAGTCGATTGAAAACGAAATCTCTTCAGCTCAAGCAGCTAAAGAAGAAGGCGAAAAATTTCTTGAAGAACAAAGAAAGAAAGTGGCCAATATCGAGGCTGAGACCAAACAAATGATTGCCGACGCCCAGAAGGCGGCGCAATTGAGCGCTTCTTTGATTGAGGAGCAAACCTCCAAAGAAATGGGTGATTTGTTCCTCAAGTTTGAATCATCAATTCAAAACGAGAGACAACTTCTGGTCACCGAAATGAGAACGGCTGTGGTCAAGGCTGCCGTCGTTATCTCTGAAGAGCAATTGCGCAATCAAGTCAATGAAACCGTGAAGGGCGAGCTGCTCAATAGATTCATGTCCGAGCTGGATACCGTCGCCAGCAACGGGGAGTCGTTTGAGCCGGGAAAGCTTGAGTCCACTGCTCCAAGCAGAAACAAATAAAGGAGACAGGGTAGATGAGAACGGAACTGCAGGCAGTAGCGGCGCAATACGCTGAAGCTGCGCTCGATCTGGCCTCGGCAGCCGGCGGAGATACCGCTGACGCTGTCGGTCGCGATTTGCTTTTGATCAATCAATTGATCGAACAAGATCGCCAGTTTGCTACTGTCCTTGAACTTCCTTCCGTAAATGCCGAAGAGAAGAAAGAACTCCTGAAGAAAGTTCTGAAAGGCAAAGTCAACGATTTGACATTGCGAGTGCTCGACTTGCTTGCCGACAAGCGCAGGCTGGAGATTTTGGGACCGCTCGAGCATCAATACAGAGAAATGCTCAACAAGAAAAACAATCTGGTATCGGCCAGCCTGGTCAGTTCTGAAAAACTGAGCGATCAGGCCGTAGCCAATATCAAAGCGCGTTTGACCGAGCATCTCGGCAAGCGTCTGGAACTGGAAGTAAAGGTGGATCCTTCGCTAATCGGCGGAGTTGTGCTTCGCTTAGGCGATCAAGTTATTGACGGCAGCCTCAAAGGGCAGCTCAAAGCGATAGAGAAAGCCTTATTGGCTGTGTAGCATAATGGCGCATCACCTGCGCCAATCAGAAAAAATGAGATCACGTAGGGGCGCATTGCATGTGCCCGGCCCAAAGGAAAATCAAAGAGGTTCAAAGACACCATGGCAATCAAGCCCGATGAAATCACATCCATCTTGAAGGCGCAGCTCGATAAGTATCAAGCGTCGCTCAACGTGAGCAACGTCGGCAGCGTGCTTCAAGTCGGCGACGGTATCGCCCGCGTATACGGCATGGAAAAGGCGATGTCCGGCGAGCTGGTCGAATTTGCCGATTCGGAAAAAACCATGGGCATGGTGCTCAACCTAGAAGAAGACAACGTCGGGGTTGTAATTCTCGGTGATGGAAGAAAAATCAATGAAGGAATGGAAGTGCGCACGACAGGCCGCATCGCCTCGACGCCGGTCGGCGAAGGCTTGCTCGGTCGAGTTGTAAACCCAATCGGTCAGCCGCTCGACGGCAAAGGACCAATCGTCGCTACCGAGTATCGTCCAATTGAAATCAAAGCTCCCGGCATCGTTGCCCGTCAGTCGGTTTGCGAACCGCTCATGACCGGCATCTCCGCGATAGACGGGATGATCCCGATCGGTCGCGGGCAGCGCGAATTGATTATCGGTGACCGTCAGACCGGTAAGACTGCCATCGCCATCGATGCGATCTTGAACCAGAAGAATCAGCCCAACCGCCCCGTTTGCATATATGTTGCGATCGGGCAGAAAGAATCAAACGTCGGACGTATCGTCAAAATTCTAGAAGAGCACGGCGCTCTGGAATACTCAGTAATCGTAGATGCTTCGGCGACAGCCGCTCCGGCACTGCAATTCCTGGCACCTTACACGGCATGCTCTATTGGCGAATACTTCATGAACAAGGGCGGTCACGCGCTCAATGTCTATGACGATTTGTCTAAACACGCTGTAGCCTACCGCGCCATGTCGCTTCTCTTGCGTCGTCCGCCCGGTCGTGAAGCTTATCCAGGCGACGTGTTCTACCTGCACAGCCGCTTGCTGGAGCGCGCCTCCAAATTGTCCGCCAAGCTGGGCGGTGGATCGCTTACTGCGCTTCCCATCATCGAAACCCAGGCCGGCGACGTATCCGCATATATCCCGACCAACGTAATCTCGATCACTGACGGTCAGATCTTCCTGGAAACAGACTTGTTCTACGCCGGTGTCCGTCCTGCTATCAACGCCGGTATCTCGGTCAGCCGGGTAGGCGGAGCCGCTCAAACCAAAGCCATGAAGATGGTTGCCGGTAAGTTGCGCCTAGACCTTGCGCAATTCAGAGAATTGGAAGCATTCGCGCAATTTGCATCCGACCTCGACAAAGCTACGCAAGATCAAATCCGCCGCGGTCAAAAATTGACGGAAGTATTAAAACAGCCGCAATTCCAGCCGCTTTCCCTGGCTCAGCAAGTCTCCATTATCTATGCCGCCAACAACGGACTGCTTGATGATATCGAACAAAAAGACATCGCCAAGTTCAAAGCTGAATGGAATAAATTCCTGGCTGCACAATCGAAAGATTTGGAAGCCAAAATCAACAGCGGCGACAAATTGACAGCCGATGACGAAAAGGCGCTCACAGACGCAATCAAGAACTTCAAAGCAAACTTCTTCCAAAAATAGTTGCTTGCAAAAGTAGTTGCTTGCATGAGTGAGCGATAGCCAAAGAAATTGCGTCAAAACTATCCATCCATAAGATAAAGCGAAATGGCAAACCTAAAAGCAATTAGAAACCGCATCAAATCGGTGCAATCGACGCAAAAAATCACCAAAGCCATGAAAATGGTGGCGGCGGCGAAAGTGCGGCGGGCGCAGCAGAAGATGATGGCGGCCAGACCGTTTACGCAAGCCGTCGTCAGCATGCTCAAGCGTGCGGTTTCGGAAGTTGCCGATATCGATTTGCAGGGCTTGCAGCTTCTGGAGAAAAGACCGATCAAGTCTGTCTTGCTGATTATTCTTTCTTCCGATCGTGGACTGTGCGGCGGTTATAACAGCGTTATATTCCGCGAAACGATGATACGAATCAAAAAGCTCCAGGACGAAGGCAAAGAGGTAAAACTGATTCTTGTCGGATTGAAAGCAGCTGCCTTTTTTAAATCAATCAAGATTGAAAAACTCAAGCAACACACCAATCTGCCGGCGATTCCGTCGGTTGAAGTGGCGCGATTGATTGCCCAGGAAGCGGCCGATTTCTACATCAAGAAAGAAGTAGATGCAGTTGAATTGATAGGCACTGATTTCATCAACATGATTTCTTCGAAAGTCATCAATACCAAAGTGTTGCCGATTGATCTGCCGCATCAGGAAGACGTCAAATTGCCGACAGCCGAAACCCTCTTCGAGCCATCGATTCTGGAGGTCATGAAACTTGAGCTCCTGCCGAAGTACATGGAAAACGTCATTTTCCAGGGCTTGCTGGAAGCTTCCGCCTCAGAGCTGGCCGCCCGCATGAACGCCATGACCAACGCTTCCAACAATGCTCGCGACCTGATTTCCAGCCTTACTCTGGAATACAACAAAGCCCGTCAGGCTGGTATCACGCAAGAACTTTTGGAAATCGTCGGCGGCGCCGAAGCTCTGAAAGGTTAGAGTCAGACCATCAAATTTGCTGTTTTTGGGCACAGCGAAATTCTCAAGAATTTCGCTGTGATTGTTTTTGCTGATTTAGGCGCAGTTGGGCGATTCAGGACCTGTGGAATTTGCGTGTAAACCGTCTTTAAAAAAAAGGTGCCAATTTTGGGGCTTCTTCGGCCTTAACGCCACAGCGAAATTCTTGAGAATTTCGCTGTGCTTGTAACTTTGAGAAATTAGGTGGCTGCTCGTAGATGCAAATAAAATGCCGCCAATTTTTGGGCTGGAACGCCCAAAACTGTGCGCTCGAAGCTAAAAAGCTCGATTCCGGCAATGTTTTACCGGGCTGCCAATGGCTATAATTTTGAGATGACAATGACAGGACTGCAAGTAGATGTGACAACGGTCGAGGCCCAGCAAGACGAGGCCGAGATTGCCGCGGCAGTCGCCTGTGTCTTTGCGGTTCTCCGGTCGCAAGACGTGGTCCAAAGTGATGCCGATGCCAAAAGCGAATCCAATTGGGGTATTGCCTCAAGAATGGAGGCTGTTGGTCAGGCGGAAGTAAAGGAAACTCTGGCCAAGCCATCCGCTCATCGCAGTGCCTGGTGGTCGGCTCGCAGCTCTCTTCTTTCGTTTCTAGCAGCGCTCAGCCTGGGTTTTCTGTCAACAGGCAACGCTCTTGCTGCCGATGATGAAACAAACGTTTCTGCACAGCCACCAGTCGCGCCACCATTAGCCGTACCGCCAATTTCTGCTGCGCCAGTTTCCGCTGCATCAATTTCAGCCCTGCCAAACCCCAACATTCGAGAGTATGGAAATTTCCCGGCGGTGGCGGCACTTCCGGCTGTTTCCTATGCAAGCCCGTCCCAAAACATTCAACAACCGATGCCATTGTATCCGGTCAGCCAATTGGTGCCATGTCGATCCGGTCAGCTGGTAAGAGTTCTCCTCAGCTGCGCTTCGAAAACACCAGATTTAGCCATGATCGATGGCGCAAGCATCATAAATTTGGCAAACATGGCGCCTGTGTATCAAGTTGCAGCCGGCAGCCGTTTTCAGATCAGATGTGAAAACAAAAGCCTGGTTTTTGCCGGCTGCGATCCTTATGCATTGGCTCAAGTTCCCGCTACAGGCACGATTCGCCGGGTCGTTGCCATGGCACCGAGAGTGCTTCCGCAAGACTTGAGCTTTCGACCAAATTCAAGCGTTACCAACAAGTTTGCTCTCTCATTCGATGTTTCGGATGCCGCACCTTCGCCTGCCAAGGCTGGCATGTCCGGGCAAAACAGCCAGATTGCGGGAAAAAACGGCAGGGCCGGGCAAATCAGCCAAATTCCCGGACAGAGCAACCAAATCCCCGCTTTTCGAGGCGGTGTAAAACCAGTCGGCTATCTCGTCCTTCCCAAAACAAAGGACGGACTTCTTTCCTACAACGGTCGCGTTTATCGAGGCGCCATCTGGCTTAAGCCTGTTCGAGCCGGTGCAGAGACTTCCTTTCAGGCGATCAACCTTGTCGATCTGGAAGACTATCTGCTGTCGGTTGTTCCTTCCGAAATGCCTACCAGCTGGCATATAGAAGCTGTGAAAGCGCAGAGCATCGCAGCCCGCTCGTACGCGGTCGCCAACTATTGGAAAAACGAAAAGGACAATTACGACGTAAAAGACACCACCGACGATCAGGTTTATCTCGGCGTGGAAAGCGAGACTGAGGCAGGCAATCAGGCTTGCGATGAAACCGCAGGAGTGGTTTTGAAACACAACCGGAAGGTAATTTCGGCTTTTTTCCACAGCACCAGTGGTGGTGCTACAGAAGTGGGCGAAAATGTTTGGGGAAAAGAAATTCCCTACGTCCAGTCAGTTGTCGATTATGACGATAATTCGCCTCATTTTTCCTGGCAAAGAAAATGCGCCGTCAGCCAGGCTGAAAAGGCTTTCGGCTTGAAAACCGGGTCGCTTTTGTCTATCCAACCCTTCTGGAAAGTGGCGTCCAATCGGGTAAAACAGGCGGCCGTCGTATCTCTGGACAACACCACCATAGTCACCGGCGAGCGCCTCAGGCAACTGTTTAAGCTGCCCAGCTCTAATTTTAATGTGTCGTTTGAAGACGACTATTACATATTTGCCGGACGCGGCTTCGGGCACGGGCTTGGCATGTCTCAATACGGTGCCAAAACCCTTGCTGAAAGTGGCTATAATGCAGCCCAGATACTATCCTATTACTATAGGGATGTTTCAGTGGAGCACCTGAACAGGGCCCCCGGTATTTGAGGTTCACGTGGAAAAGGCTTTTGCGATATTAACAATGCTCGCCATTCTGAGCGTGCTCATCATTGTGCACGAGTGCGGGCACTTCCTGGTAGCCAGGTTTTTTGGTTTTCAGACCCCAGTGTTCGGATTCGGGCTGCCATTCGGCCCGTCCTTCACGGTCGGCAAGAAGTGGGGCACCGAGTTCAAAATCCATGCCTGCCTCCTGGGCGGCTATGTTGCTATTCCTGAGCTGGGCGACGAATCAAATGCAGACGCCTTTGGTCCGCCTGAGCACCCTTTCCGCAAATTTCCGATCTGGCAGCGGGCGCTGGTTGCCGTCGCCGGTGTCACCTTCAACGTCATTTTTGCCTATTTTGTTTGCCTGGTGATGGTCGTGTCCATGGGCGATCCGGTCACTCGGGTCGTAGCCGGAAATTGCATCAAAGAAAATCCAATTGCAAAAAACGCGGGTTTCATGCCGGGCGACATTCTCATCGCCATCGATGGCACTAATGTCACTGGACAATCAGACACGATCTCCATGATCAAGTCTCACAAGAACATACCGATGAAGGTCACCATCAGACGACCCGAACCAGGAACAGCAAAAAACCTGACTGACGTGGATCCGCGCTCCGTCTCGGAAAGCGAGTATCTCAAGCAAGAAAACGCCATGCATCTTCTTACTTTGAATATGACGCCGAATGAAAAGGGCGCCATTGGGCTTGAATTGGGCGAAAAGTATCCGTATTTCAAAAAGATAGACGGCAATCCGATAGAGATTGCCAGCTACGCAGCGGTCAAATTGATTGACTTGACGCGCAGTATGCTGGAGGCGTTAGGGCAGATGGCTCAAGGTCTGATGCAGAGCATGACGGGCGGCAAGAAAGCCGCTGGTGGGGCTCCATCTGTAGGAATCGGCGATTTGCACGGTGTGCTTGCGGTCGTCGTATTTGGCGCCGACGTAGCACAACAAGACTGGAGCAAGCTGTTTCTTTTCACAATCATGATCAGCATGGACCTGGCTATTATAAACCTCTTGCCCTGGCCGGCACTGGATGGCGGCCACCTTGCCTTCATGTGCTACGAGGCAATTCGCGGCAAGCCCATGGAAGAACGAGCCCAGGGAGAAATTGTCAAATGGGGCTTTATCAGCCTGATCGTGCTGATGGTCGTCATTATGGTCAATGACGTCAGTGCCCTCATGACGGGCAAACTGAGCTTCAAAGCGATGAAGGACAAAGCCAAGGAAGTGCGCCAACAGAAGAAGGATGCCGAGGCGCAAAGCCAGGCAGACCCTGATGCAAATGCGCCAAAGACAGGAATACCGGCAAGTTCTGCGCCTGGTAGCGAAATTCCGGTTACGAGTAGTCCTGCAACCGCTTTTCCTGCAGCGGGAACTCCAGGCGCGAGTACGCCGGGCGCGGACAGTAGTGACATAACTGATCACGGACTCAAAGGCCGTCCGGAAACCCCAGATACTCCGGCGTTCGGCACACCGCCGGCTCAGCCGGCTCCAGCAAACTAGATAGAAACCTGAATTGAAGAAGGGCAAAAGACATGGCTCAGTATGATTACCGCTGCAAAAGCTGTCGAGAAGTATTCACAATCGAACGCTCGATGACTGCCGAATCCACCGACTGCATCTGCGAAAAATGCGGCAGCGCGGACGTTACACGCATCTGGAATGCGTTCATTCGCACCGGTGGCACCAGGCCCGATGTCGGGCAAGGCACTAAGTCTTCCAAAACATCCAGCGGTGGTGGCTGTGGGTCCTGCTCCAGCTCTTCTTGCGGGACCTGCCACTAACTTAACCATTCTGCCGCAGAAAATGCACATAGACAGCTACTTTAGCGCCATCACAATATTGACTCTTGGAGTGGCACTGTCGGTTGTTGGGCTAGTTTTGGTGCGTCAGAAAGTGCACATTGATTCGCTTGTGGAAAACCACGAAGTGGGCGGTTATATGTTGTCGGTTGTCGGCACGATGTACGCTGTTTTACTCGGTCTTGTCGTCGTCGATGCAATGTCCAGGTTTCAGGAAGCGCGCACAATCGTGGAACAGGAAGCTAACAGTCTGGCTGATGTGTTTGTCTTGTCCCGCCGGTTTCCGAAGGATAAGCATGACAAGATTGAAAATCTATGCCTTGGCTATGTCACCGAAGTAGTGCAGGTCGAATGGCCGATGATGGATAGTGCTGAAAAGAGCCCAAAAGCCAGAAGGATGTGTTTTGATTTGATCCACGAAGTGATTGATTATGAGCCCGTCAGTGAGAGCCAAAAGGCTGTCTATCCTATTGCAGTAGAAGCAGTGTGCAATCTCTGGGAAAACCGCCGCGCTCGCACTAACATTTCTGACAACGGCATGCCCGTGGAAGAGTGGATTGTGTTGGGATTGGGAGCAGCCGTCTGCAGCGCTTTCGCTTATTTCTTCGGATTGAGGAATTTGAGAGCACAGATCATCATGACTGCGTTGTGTTCCACTCTGATTGCCCTCAATCTCTTTCTTGTTCTTATGTTCGGATATCCATTTTCAGGCGACATGAAAATCAAACCTGATGCGCTTTACGTGGACAAGCTGATCTTCGAGAGAATGCTCGGAACCAACAACCAATCTGAGATGTAACGCTTCTCTTAGACAGGGCGATTATCTAAGGGCGATTCTCAAACAGCGCGCATCTCAGGCAGTCGGATGTGCGAACTGATTGTTTCTCTTTGAGACCCTGCTCGAGTTGGGCAAGAACCGAATTTCCGGCTCTGTTTCTGTCCAATATTTCGCAGCGGCGAACGGTTGAAAGCTAACAGGTGAGCTCGCCTTTTAGTTCCATATCGGCAGCGATTAGTTGCCGCAATTCCAATTCTTCTTCTTGCGAAATTGCAAACGATTCAGAATCATCTGGAAACTGTTTTGCTTTTACATCGCGTGCATAATTGCCGATTGCTTCCGTGCAAACATCTGAAAGATTGGCATAGCGCCTGACAAAGCGAGGTTGGAAGTCGGTGAATTTGCCGAGCAGATCGTCCGTCACTAAAATTTGACCATCACAACCATTACCTGCGCCGATGCCTATTGTCGGGATTTTCATCTCTTCAGTCAAAATGGTTGCCACTGCTTTCGGTACCATCTCCAGAACGACGCTGAAAGCTCCGGCTTCTTCAAGTGCCTTGGCGTCACGTATCAGCTTGACTGCGTCTTCGGCGGTTTTTCCCTGTACTTTAGTGCCGCCCAATCCATGAATTGACTGGGGCGTGAAACCCAAATGGCCCATTACAGGAATGCCCATTCCTACAAGCCTTTCAACGATCTCTAAATTAAGTGGCGTAGCCCCTTCCAGTTTGACTGCATGCGCCTCGGCTTCTTTAATGAAGCGCCCGGCATTTGTAATTGCCTGGGTGACTTCCACCTGATAGCTCATGAAAGGCAGGTCGGCCACTACCAGAGCAGTTCTTACACCACGGGTCACCGCACGGGTATGATGGAGCATTTCGTCCATGGTGACCGCATGCGTCGTGCGATGACCGAGCGCTACCATGGCCAGGCTGTCGCCCACCAGGATTACGTCGACGCCCGCCCGGTCTACAATTTGGGCGGTCGAATAGTCGTAGGCGGTGAGGCATACGATCTTCCGGCCTTCCCCCTTGTACTTTAAAAGGGTGTGGGTGGAGACCTGTTTGGCTGAACCCTGTGTGTGTTTGGACATGGTATGTTCCCTGTGTGGGCATAATGATAACCGAAATAAAATCCGGCACTGTAAGCCTTTTTAATGCAGACTATTTGCAAACGGAAAAGAACCCGGCTTGAAAGCTAAATAGAACCGCCTAATAGCCGCGCTTTTTAAACTGCAGCTCGCGCTCGCGCTGCCTGACGTTGTCTTGCTGGATGCTCACGATATGCCGGGGATCGTATGGATACTTGCCGTCAATTTCGTGAAAACGCTGATACATCATCCCTGCATCGCTGGCCAGTCCCATCTTTTCGAGGATCACACCAAGATTGAAGAAGGCGGCGCCGAATTGCGGGCGCAGCAACTGTGCCTGCTGGTATTTGGTCAGGGCACCGTTCAAATCGCCTGAGATTTCAGAGATTTCACCCAGATGCTGAACTGCTTCATAACACTCCGGATAAATTTCCAGAATTCGGCCATATGTTTTCTTGGCGCTTTCATAATCGCCGCCTTCGATTTCAAAGACCCCTTTTTTCACAAGCGCCTGCACTTCAGCCATATCAAAAATCGGTTGCTTGCTTCGACGCGCACCGGCGCGCAACGACCTTTCCAGTGCAGTGATCTTTTTTAGCGTGTTGACGCGGTCGACATTTAGTTGCATGGCCGCGGCTTCTTTATAGGTATCAACAGCATCAATGCCCAGTCCTTTTACTTCGCAGCAAGAGGCTTTGTACATTTTCAGCTTGTCCAGCTCAATAGCCGGATACTTTTTCGACTCTGCATACACAGGCGTGATCTTTTCCGCCTCGCGCATTGCCAGAAGGCACCGGTCCACATCGCCTCTGTAATAGCGCACGCGGGCGAACTCATAGTTGGCGGCGGCAAATTTCGGATCGCACTGCAGGGCCTTGCGATATTCGGTTTCGGCAGCGTCAAATTGCGAATTACCGCTATAGACATTGCCCAGGTAGTAATGAATCATCGGATTTTGCGGAATCAATCTTTCCGCTTCCTGGAGCTTTTCCAGCGATTCGGAAATATCGCAAAGACCCGAGGAATACTTCTGATACATGGCCAGACCGAGATCTTGCAGAGCATCGAAATAGTTGGGATTGCATCTGATGGCGTCGTGAAATTGTTCGATCGCATTGTCCAGATCGCCCTTGTCGCGGAGCATCTCTCCCAGGTGATAGTGCGCATCGGGATACTTAGGGTTGATTTTGATGGTTTCCTCAAACATCTTTTCGGCATCGTATGTCTTACCGGTCTTGCGCATGAATAGAGCGTAGTTGTTTCTGCACTCTACATAGTTGTAATCCAGAGTGATTGCAGATCCGAACCATAAATTCGCATTGTATGTGTCGCCTGCTTCAGCATATGCAAGAGCAAGCATGTGACAGACTTTCTTGTTGGACGGGTCGTCGTTTTGCGCTAGCTTCATGAAATTGACGGCTTGAACGTAGTCGCCAATTTGAAAGGCTTGCAGTCCTTTCTGGTAGTTCGAGGAAGCGCGCCTGCTGTTGACTCCGGGCGAATCCGCGGGCATGTACTGCCGCTGGGCCAGAGTTTGATGATTGAAAAGCAAAGTCGAGAGCGCTGCCAGAGCGATAAAGGCGAAAGCCCGCCTGCTGAAACTTTCGAACTCTTTGACCTGATTGAAATTCTTGTATCTTTTGAGCTTATTGAAACTGTTGAACATGACGGCCGAATGATTAACTCCATGTCCGAAGCCAAATCACATATTACCTGAAATGAAATTTGCACGCCGTCGGCACGATGACTACATCAGGCTGGTGCTGATAAATCAAACTGGCTTTGAGGTAATTTTTGAACAGGGCGACACAGGGCATCGCTCCTCAAGAACTAACGACCTTGCTCTCGTTGTTGCAAAAGTAGCTGGCGCTGTTGTTCGGCTGCCATGAGTTCGGCCGAATTCATGCGGGTTCTCAATCTTTGCGCCAATGGCATGTCGCTGTCTGGCAAAGAAGCAGTTCCGACGCCGGCCACTATTGGTGTGGCGTTGCGTTGTGCCCACCAGCGCATTTCGTTCTGGCGTCCGACCAGATCGACGGCGCCGGTCTGGAATGAATTGCGCAGTCCGGAAATGCGACTCTTGATGGAAGGCAAAAGGGGCAAAGGACCGGTGCCGTCGATGAGCGTGCGTACGTGCGGGTCGCCGGTCTGCAGGAAAATATTGCGCATGTGGTCGGAGTATTGAGCGACCGTTTCGTGCGCCTTGACCGGGTCCATGCCCCGCTGAATCAGTTTCAATTCTGCAGGCAGACCGGATCCGAATACCTGCGTAATCGTGTAATCGTTGGTGAATTGCTTTGGATCACCGACCAGATCTTTGACCGACTTTCCGGACATAATGGCGTCCGCCATCGACTCGCCCAGTGCTTCCATCTTGCCATAATTAGTTTTTAAAGAAGGCATAATCTGGGAGAAGGTTTTTCCTTCAAGCACCGTAAGCGGTGTTTCCATCTGCTTCGTAATTAATTCGGTAATCACATTGTCCATGACGTCACGATCGATGACCACCTTTTGACCAGGCTTGTCGAGATTGTACAGCTCGTAATTGCCTTTGGTGGAACCTTCTCTGGATAGACGCATCAAAGACTTGGCTTGTGCTTCCAGAATAGGGTCGCCTTTGCCCAGATATTCTATGGTCTTGGCGCCGATTACCATTCTCAATGCATCAATGGCGTGCACTTCGAAGCCCATCGGATTGTCCGGCGAAGCCATCTTGGCAGGACTGAAGACGTTGGAATTCTCCATGAGACCGCCGTTGCGGCGCCCACCCATGAGCAAGCGGGCCAGAGCCACCGGCATGTTGATGCCAGTCCAGGCGGTACCGATGATGTCAGAGGTGTTTTCGTCTCTTGTCGCTCGCAAATAATTTTCGATCAAACGACCATTCGACCACTTCTCACCATTGACGACCAGCTCTTTTGGCGAGCCGTCTTTGGATATGATGGTGGCAACTTCGTCGTATTTTGAGCCCAGTGCTTTCTTGACCGCAGTAGTGAGGACTCCAGCCTCGCCTTCCACATTGAGGAATTTAGCTATAAGACCGTTCCAGTCGTGGCCGATTTCGTGACCGTAGACGCCGATTGATGAAGCTCTTTCGCCAAACATGTTGATCGGGTATTTGACCAGGTCCGGTCCCCAGACAGTCACCTTTTCGCCTGTTACGGGATCTTCGGTGACGATACGTCGCATGGTGTACGGTCCGGCGTTGACGACTTTGCCGTCGGGAGTTTTGACCAGGTCGGATGAAACAGCAAAGAGTGGCGGTGTTTTGCCCTGCAGGATGGTGAACGGATCTTTGATGCCTGCTTCCTTCATGGAAGCGACAAGGAAACTAAAGAATTCGTCGCCGACCAGATTGAGTTGTCGAGCCAGAGCCTGTTGCGCGCCCAGTCCGCCGGCCTGGCTCTGTGTCGAGGCATCGGCGTAGAAGCGGAAGAGATCGTCTACCTGGGCGACGTCTTTCATTGTCTTCACTTCTTTTCCAAGCGCAAACATGGTCTTGGCTGGCGGAATATGCTCCGGTCCCAGAGGCGTTCTGTCGGCATTGGTGGTGACGGCGTTGTAGACCTGGCCTTCCATCTGGTTCTTGTATGCAATTACTGCGGTGTCTTCCGCCGTAATCAAAGCACGCTCTTCGGCAGTCACCTGAGCCATTTTTTGCAGGTTGCCGACATTCAGCTCGCCGTCAGCTTTGACTTGTCCCGGGGTGGTGTCGTGCGGCACCTGTCCTGGCTTCTGATGCGGCTCGACAATAGCGCCGGCCTCTGCCTTCTTGAAGCCTGCCGGCACTTCGCCGCCATCGATCACCTTGGCCAGCGCGTCGGAGGTTTGCAGATATTGTTCTCTCGTTTGTCTCATGCCGGCGAGCGCGGCATCGAGCTTGGGAATATGCAGATCCGGGACATCGGGAATCGGCTCGTTGGCTTTGATTTGTTCTGGATTGAGACCTTTCTTGAGCAGTGCCAAAGTGCGATCAAAACCGTGATATTCGCCGTCGGCGCCTTTCAGCCCGTGACGATAGACCATGTGCGAGTCGACTGCTTCAATGTGATGGCGCTGCGCTTCTTCCATGAGCGCTTTTGCTCTCTCGGGCGGAATGTTGGCGAGAGGATTTTTGGCAGCAGGCTCTTCGGCTTTTTTAAATTTTGATGCCCATGTGTCGATCTTTGCGGTGGTGCGATTGAGCAAATTGCCGACTCTCGATTCGTCTGAGGTCCAGAAGCGTTCCACTTTCTTGTCCCAGGCTGCAAATTTCTGAGGCAGCTCTCTGGCTTCAACAGCTTTGGTCAGACGGCTGGCATAAGTGGCAGCGGCTGCTTCGCCTTCAGCTGCCGGAGCGGCTTTGCTGAATCTGCCCACGATGCTGTCCGCCAGTCCGCCCACTTTCTGCGCGGCACCGACGGGATTTTCTAAAATTCTGCCGGTCATGCGCTCGGCTTTTATGCCGATATAACCGCCTGCTGCCATATCAAAGGCGAACATGCCCATGTGGTTGCCGAAGTTGGTGGCGGCCTGATTCAATTCAGCGCGGTTTGTCGCGGCTCCTGCTTCTTGTGCACCGCCAGCCAGGGCCTTGATGCCGTCTACCACGAACATGCCGCCCATGATAGTGGCTACGGCCGCGCGCCCGGCACCGGTCTTGGGCAGGATGGTGCGCATGGCTACACCGATGGAGCCTGCAAACAGTGCTTTTCCGGCAGCTTCGCCGGGATTATGCCAGTAGTGCCCGAGAGTATTGACCACTCCTTCGGGCGTTCTCAATAAACCTTTTCCGTATACAGTCCCGTAACGCTCGAGGGCGCCGATATCTTCTGCCGGTCCGTTCTCGAGACCCTTGGGAATGGCGTTTTGCACCATCTGGCTTGATAGGCTCAACTTTTCTCTGGCCTGGTTTGCGACCTCTCCCACTTGATTGACCGCACCGGCCAAATCGTCGGTTGCGTTGACCAGCATTTGATCGCCTAACGTGTTGCCGCCCATCTAGGACCTCCAAAGTTTCCTGTGTAACCCAGTGTTACGAGAGATTAAAGACATGCAAAACCGAGTCACCGGGCAGTTCAGTCCGGGCACTTGAGGGATCTGGTTGCGACTTCTCTGGGGGTGAACCGGAGGAGATCGGTCTTAATCTCGGATGCAACCCCAGTTTTCCAGCTACGTGGGGCCGCGACCTTTCACTCCTTAAGAGTATCTCACCGACCTGCCGCGTGTATATTCGGGAAATTACGGTCGCTTGCGTAAGAATCCCACACCGACATTAAAATCGCCGTCTGTCATAATTGTCTGCCGTGGCGAGGGTTTTGGCAGAATTAGGCACAGTTGCCGGTTCTAGCCTTTCAATACTGATTTAGAGGCGAAAACGTGGAGAAAAAACCTCAGAGTTCTGGTGGATCCTTGAAAGGTAAAATTTCAAAAGACGAACTCAAGGACAAAATTCGCGGAGTGATTCTTGCCGCTGCTTGCGGCAATTCTCTGGGCGGCAGCACGATCGGGCTGAACCATAAGGAAATCCTGGCGACAGCCGGGTCCAGCCTGAGAGACTTCGTGCCCGGTCTGACCCGCAGCGTACTGCCCGACCATAAGGCTGGAGAGTGGCTGCCTGAATGCTTTCTGGCTACGGATTTGGCTGAGTCCCTGGCGGCAAGCGACGGCAAACTCAATAAGGTCGACCTGAAAGCGCGTTATGCGGCGCTTCTATCTGATAAAGAATTTCTGGCCTCCGGGCCGGGAGCGCAATTGCTAAAAGGATTGCGCCGCATGGCAGACGGTGTCGCCCCACCCGACAAGAGCGTGGGCGCCCTGCACGTTTCTGCCGCTTCGCGCGCTTATCCATGCGCTTGCTTGCCGGACAGTGATGAAGGCTTTCGTGTAGCCGATACTGCAGTCGAGCAGGCTTCTCTCACTCATCTGGACAAGCGGGTTTATGCAGCAGCTGCCGTTTTATCCGACAGCGCTGGCTTTTTCCTGCGCGGCAATAAGCTGGACAGCGAAGAGCAGGTGCGCCAGTATGTCAGGCGCGAGCACGATCTGGCCGACCGCATCGATCCTAGATTTGCCGAAGCATGGGATGACGTCGCTCCTGATCTCGATTATATGAATCCTGCCTGCCAATTGCCCTATTCACTGTTGAATATTGGCCACGAAGTAAATGAATTGGTGCCCACGGCAGTGGGCATTTTCCTCATCTTCAGACATAATCTGGAGGAAGCCATCTGTCATGCTGCAGTGGCAGGCGGTGAGACCGACACGCTCGGCATCATCGTCGGCGCTCTGGCCGGCGGTTATCACGGCGCTTCTCAAATACCCGAGCGGTGGCTTTCCAAAATAGCCCATCGTGACAGGTTGGAGAACGTAGCCGAGCAATTGTTCGATATGTGGCCATAGCCAATTGTTTTTGTATTTAAAGAAAAGGAGGAGAGTTAGATGACGGCTTCAGTGTCTGCCGAGAAGGAAGGACTTAAGAATGTGCTTGCCGACCGAGTGGCGTTGGTGACTGGCTCCGGTCGCGGAATCGGCAAGTCAATAGCAACAGTCTTGGCTATGCACGGAGCCAAGATTGTCATCAGCGACATCAATGTAGAAACATCCGACGGCACGGCTGAAGAAATGGTGAAAGCAGGTTTTCAGGCTGTCAGCTGCCCGGCCAACGTCACCAATAGCGAAAGCATCGAAAAGATGGTGGAGGCGGCGATGGAGAAATATGGACAGATTGACATTCTGGTCAACAACGCCGGTATCACCCGCGACAATCTTTTTATAAAAATGAGCGAAGAGCATTGGCAAGCAGTAATAGATACCAATTTGACTTCGGCTTTCAAGGTTACCCAGCCGATTCTCAAGATTATGTCCAAGCAGCGCTACGGCCGGATTGTCAATATTGCCTCGACAACCGGAGTGCACGGCAATTTTGGCCAGGTCAATTACGCCGCTGCCAAGGCCGGCCTGATTGGCTTTACAAAGACAATAGCCCTTGAATACGCAAAACGCAATATCACTTCCAATGCAGTGGCGCCGGGCTTTATCGACACCGAAATGACCAAAGCCCTGGGTGAAAAAATCATAAACTCATTCGTTGAAAAGATCCCGGCAGGCCGAATGGGCACGCCCGATGATATTGCTCGCGCAGTGCTATTTTTTGCGGCGCTGGGTGATTATGTGACCGGTCAAGTGATGGAAGTCAACGGCGGACTTTACACTTAAATTGATGATGGACCAGTGCCAGGGCGCGGTTTGAAGAATTGTTTTACCTATAAAAACGAATCTACAAAACCGTGACCGCAGGATCGCCGGCGTGCTATCCTAGGTGCCCTTGGCACACAACTTTGGTTGAATTGCCGACTAGTGGCGTGTGCGTTTCTATTTGATTTAAGGGGGTTGTAGGACACATGGAAGAGAAGGAAGCCTTCGAACGAGTCAAGAAGGTTGCTGTGGCTCAGCTTAACGTTAATGCTGACGAAGTGACCATGGAAGCGAGTTTCACGAAGGACCTCGGTGCTGATTCCCTCGATACGGTCGAGCTGGTCATGGCTCTTGAAGAAGAGTTCGGCATGGAAATTCCGGATGAAGACGCCGAGAAAATCACCACCGTTGGCGAAGCAGTAAAGTACATTTCTCAACACGTCTAATCACCTTCCGGTGATTGGACCAGACAAATTCGGCACCGGATTTAATGGCGCGAGCAGGGACGACGTCCCGGGCTTTGCCTGTATCTTTGTCGAGATTGACAACGTGTTATTGGCGTGTTGAGTATTGATATTGATTCATGACTAAAGAGCGAGTCGTAGTAACAGGCATAGGCCCCGTCTGCGCCGTGGGCATAGGCAAAGACGCCTTCTGGGAAGGCATTGTCAATGGGCGCTCGGGTGTCAAGCACGTGACGCGCATCCCGGAGAAATTGCAGGGTGCCTGCAAAATCGCAGCGGAAATGACCGACTTCGACGTCTCTAAGTTTCTCGATCCCAAGCAGGCGCGTCGCACCGACAAATTTATCCATTACGCGATTGCCGGTGCCAAACTGGCGGCTGAAGACGCGAAGCTGGATATGTCCAAGGAAAACCCAGAGCGCGTCGGCGTGGCAATAGGATCGGCTGCAGGCGGATTTCAGTCGATCGAAGATCAGCTGCGTATTCTATACGAAAAAGGCCCCGATCGCGTCTCGCCTTTTACAGTCCCGCTTTTCATCGTCAATATGGCGGCCGGATGGGTTTCTATTTTGCACAATGCCAAGGGACCTAACGTCTGCAACGTCACTGCCTGTGCTACATCTGCGCACTCTGTCGGCGACGCTTTTCGCATAATCGAGCGCGGTGAGGCTGATGTAATGTTTGCCGGTGGCTCCGAGGCTCCCATAACCGCACTTTCCATGGCTGGATTCGCGGCCGCGCGCACGCTCTCTTTGCGCAATGACGAGCCTGAAAAAGCTTCAAGGCCTTTTGATAAGGACAGAAACGGTTTTGTAATGGGCGAAGGTGCTGCTGTTTTGATCCTGGAGAGCCTGACCCACGCAAAGGCCAGAGGCGCCCACATCTATGCCGAGATTGCCGCATACGGACTGACAGCCGACGCCCACGACATCGTCCAGCCTTCAGGCGACGGTGACGGTGCCATGCGCGCTATGAAAATGGCACTGGCACAGGCGAATGTAAAACCAACTGAAGTAAATTACATAAATGCGCACGGTACTTCCACCCCGCTTGGTGACAAGGCCGAAACTACGGCAATGAAGAGAGTTTTTGGAGAACATGCCACCGGCGGCGGTGTGGTTGTTTCATCGAGCAAATCGATGACCGGACATTTGCTGGGTGCGGCCGGAGCCATTGAGGCTGCCGTTTGCTGCCTGGCCATTGAGAATTCGCTGGTTCCGCCTACCATCAATCTGGACAATCCCGATCCGGATTGCGATCTCGATTATTGCCCGAATGTTGCGCGTAAGAATTACCCGATAAATATCGCTCTCTCCAACAGTTTCGGCTTTGGCGGACACAATGCAAGCCTTCTTTTCAAGAAGGTTACGGGTTAAAATCTAAAGCCTTGCCCTGGGCATTTTGGAGCGGACCGTAATGAGTGAGCTTGTCGGCCGATCGATAAGTGAATTGAAAAACTTGTTGGCGGAAAAGTCAGTCTCTGCAAAAGAGATACTGGCCGCCCATTTGAAGCAGGTTCAATCGCTGGACGGCGACATTAAGGCGTTCACATGCTTGACTGAAGAGCGCGCCAGAAAGCAGGCGGATAAAGTCGACGAAATGATTGCCCGGGGCGAGGAGCTGCCTGCTTTAGCCGGCATCCCGGTGGCGATCAAAGACAACATTTGTGTAGCTGGTTACCCGACCACCTGCTCGAGCAAAATTCTGGCAAACTTCATCGCTCCTTATGAAGCTACGGTCGCACAGAGGCTCGATCAGGCAGGAGCGCTCTTCATAGGCAAGACCAATATGGACGAATTTGCCATGGGCTCGTCCACTGAAAATTCGGCTTTAAAAATAACCGCCAATCCCTGGAATCTAGAGCGTGTGCCGGGCGGCAGCTCGGGCGGCTCGACAGCGGCAGTGGCGTCAGGCATGACTGTCGTGGCACTGGGATCCGATACGGGCGGCTCGATAAGACAGCCGGCAGCCTTCTGCGGCGTCAGCGGCATGAAGCCTACTTACGGCATGGTTTCCAGGTTCGGTCTGGTGGCATACGCCTCCTCGCTCGATCAGATTGGACCTCTGGCAAGAAGTGTGGAAGATGCTGCCATAACCCTTTCAGTGATTGCCGGTTACGATAAAAAAGACTCCACATCGATCCCTGATCGGCAGAGAAATCAAACTGCTCAATTTGAAACTGCCCTTACGCAGAGCGCGGACAAGTTGATGAAAGGACTGAGGGTTGGCATCATTACCGAGCTCACAGGTGAAGGCATTGAGCCTGAGATTGTCAGTTCTATTCGTGCCGCCGCATCAACTTTCGAAAAGTTGGGAGCCAAGGTTGTTGATGTTTCCCTGCCCTATGCGAAATTTGCGCTGCCTGTTTATTATTTGATTGCCACGGCCGAGGCCTCGGCTAATCTGGCTCGCTACGACGGTGTCAAATACGGGCTGAGAGAAACGGAGGGGGACTGCTCAGCTTCAATTTTGCAAATGTATATGTCCACTCGCTCCAGAGGTTTTGGCGCCGAAGTGAAGCGTAGAATCATGCTTGGCACTTATGCGCTCAGCTCCGGTTATTACGACGCCTATTACAAGAAAGCGCAACAAGTCAGGCGCTTGATCAAAAACGACTTCGACAGTGTTTTTCAAAATTGCGACGTGCTCATCTCTCCGACATCACCGACGGTGGCATTCAAAATCGGTGAGAAAACAGACGATCCTTTGAGTATGTATCTTTCGGACATTGCTACTATTCCCGCCAACCTGGCGGGTCTTCCGGGCATCTCTATTCCGGCCGGTTTGGGCAAAGACAAGTTGCCTGTCGGCCTGCAGATTTTAGGAAACGCTTTAAGCGATGCTGTGGTCCTTAAGGTCGCACATGCTTTCCAGCAATCCACGGATTTTCACAATCGGCAATTTCCGGGTTTGGCCGCAGTCGGCTAAATCAGACCTTCAAGGAGTAACCAGCATGCACGCTAAGAGTTGTAAATCGTCCCGCCGGGCAAAAAGAAATCGTAATTTATTTGCTTTGCTGACGGCCGTGATGGCAACCAATCTGGTTGATTCGCAGCCAGTGATGGCTGGTCCCAACGACTTCTTCGGCTCCACCATGCCGGCAGGGCAAATGGCCGATCCCAACGGTACCTCCAGTCAATTCACAACACCTGGTCAAGCCAAAGCGGCCGAACAGCTCAATGCCGGCGGCGGACCCGGAGACTACACCGATGACGAAAAGCGCATGCAGAAAAAATACAAAGCAAGCGTCAGCCATGCAAAAGGATTGATTGCCAAAGGTGACAAAATGATGAAATCGCCTGTCCAAAAGGAATCCACGAAAGGAAAAATTCTCAAAGAAATCGGCGAAAAGCGCCTGGCGGAATTGGAAGCCAATAACCCGATTCCACATGAAAACAAAATTCCCGATAACGACAAGTTCAAAGAGAAAAAGGCGGTTGCAGAATGACAGCTATTAAGACGGAACAAATCGCATCCGATATAACGCAAACAGTCGGATCGACTCCCATGGTCAGACTCAACAGTCTCACCAGGGGGCTTGAAGCTGAAGTGGTGGTAAAACTCGAATCTTTAAATCCACTTGGATCTGTGAAAGATCGCATTGGCGTTTCGATGGTGAATGAAGCGGAAAAAGCCGGTGTAATATCCGCCGGCAGCACCACACTTATCGAACCAACCTCAGGCAACACCGGTATCGCGCTTGCTTTTGTAGCCGCGGCGCGCGGATACAAACTGATCTTAACGATGCCGGACACGATGTCCCTGGAGCGCAGAAAGTTGTTGGCGGCTCTCGGAGCTGAGCTGGTTTTGACACCGGGTGCCGAAGGAATGAGAGGCGCCATCAATAAAGCGGAGGAGTTGGTATCGACCACGACGAACGCATACATGCTGCAGCAATTCCAAAACCAAGCTAATCCAAAGGTTCATCGCGAGACCACCGCAGAGGAAATCTGGAAGGCCGTAGATGGCAATATCGACATTTTTGTTTCTGCGGTCGGCACGGGTGGCACCATCACCGGTGTCGGTCAAGTTTTGAAAGAGCGCAAAGCGAATGTGAAAGTGGTTGCTGTAGAACCGTCCGACAGTCCCGTTATCACGCAGACCCGCGCAGGCCAGCCGCTCAAACCTGGTCCGCACAAAATCCAGGGCATCGGGGCCGGATTCATTCCGCAAGTTCTCGATTTGTCTGTAATTGACGAAGTCTTCCTGGTCACCAACGAGAAGGCTCTCGATTATGGTCGCAAGCTCTCCGCAGAAGAAGGCATACTTGCCGGTATCAGCAGTGGCGCCAACGTTTTTGCCGCTCTGGAAATCGCTTCCCGCCCCGAAAACAAAGGCAAGCGTATCGTCACTGTGGTTTGCAGCACAGGCGAACGTTATCTGTCCACTCTTTTGTTTCAGGACATCCTGGGCGGTGGAGCATAGAGTGGAGAGTGGTGGCGCGTTGCCTGCGCCAATCCCGGCTCTCAGGAGCCGGTTGTGGAGCTTCTTTTTAGCTCATGAAGCTCCCGCGCCTCTTGCAGTTTTAAATGCACGTGAAACAGCTCACTGATGCAAAAAGCTAGATTCATAATTGCTCTGGCGGTGTTTCTTTCCATCGCCTTTGCTCTGCCTTTTCTTGCCAACCTGCTTCCCGATCACACACGCACTCTGGCCAATGCGCCCGAGATAATTTCCAGGGCGTATATAGACCGTGTGGTGAATTATGTGGTTTCAGGAAAAAAGCCTGACATGGTGGTGGCAGGATCGTCACTGGTGATTTCTCCGCACGTGCTTACCGACGGATATTTCGAGAAAGTCCCCGTGCCAGTTCCCGACCCCTTCGAGTATGCGGACTTCTTGAGCAATTATGTGGAGATGGCTCATTTCAAAAAATTATACGCTCAGACCTCAGCGGGCGATGTTTTGTTACCGAGTGCGTCAATTGTTGACCTTGGTGTGCCGTCCTTGATGTTGTCCGATTGCGATTTGCTTTTTGAGAAACTGCAACACAACGATGCTTTGCCTGAGACTGTCGTTCTTCTTCTGGCGCCCAGAGACTTCATGGACAACACTGTAGCGGCCGAGCGAAACCTATTTATGCACGAAATAAATGGACGGATTACATTGAAAGAGTTGTTCAATTCAGTCAGAGCACAACAGTTTTTCGCGAATCTCTATAGTGCTATAAACTATGGAGCAAATGCCTGGTGCAAACAATTCCGCAGTGGCGGGCAGCGAGTGGCACTGGCCATTAAAAAGCTCGGCCGTAAGCCACGCAATCAAACACTGGCCGGTGGACCCAGCCGCGAAAAAGCGCTGCATCATTTCTATTTTGGTGATGGAAAACTTTCTGATCTGGCAGTTTATCAAAAGCGCTACAACCCGCCCGATCATGTTCGTATTAAGGAACAGCTGGCAGCAATGGCTAAGCTGCTCGCTCGATTGAAAGCAAATTCGGTTCGTATTGTCGTTGTTAGTATGCCGCTTACTCCTCGGAACATCGCGCTCATCGATAAGGATGCGCATACGGAAATTTTGGAAGGCATGCGATCTGTATGCAAGGCTTGCGCGGTTCCTTCACTTACAGAGGAGGATTTTGGAACATATGAGAACAGTGACTTCGTCGACTCTGTGCATCTCAATGTCATAGGCGGAGACAAGTTTTTCCGTCGCCTGGCGGGGCTTATATCGTCGAGAGCTCGCGATTAGTGACTTGCCGATTTATCTGGACAGCAAGTCCGGATCTTCGGCAGGCAGGCGCTCGGTGAATTTC
>JADZFV010000381.1 GCA_020854255.1 Candidatus Melainabacteria bacterium
AGAATGATCGCAAGAGTGAGAATGATCGCAAGAGTGAGAATGATCAGAAGAATGAGCATGATCAGAAGAATTAGCAAGATTATGATTAGTCAAAGCGCTTCCTCCTTTGCATAGATACTCTTGCGATCATCTCTTCCTTCAAGCCGCACCACTACACCGACGATGTCATCAATCTCGGCAGGGCATGACACTGTGCAACGGCCACAGCCTACGCACGTGGGAAACTCATATGCGTCCTGAAAGCCGTGTAGTTTATGCCTGTACCAGAATTTTAAACGATCTATGGGGCCGGGGCGGAAGTTGTTGTTTCCCGCTACTTTGGCAAAGCCGTTAAACTGGCAACTGTCCCATTCTCTCTCTCTCTGCCCGCTGCCATTGAAATTAGCAATCTCGACGATGTCGAAGCAATAACAAGTAGGGCAAACGAACGTGCAATTCCCGCAGCTCAAGCACTTCTGTCCTAATTCCTCCCAGACGGAATTGCCGTCTTCCAGGTCCAAGAGCGCGGGCAGATTACTGGTTTCAAACCGGTTGGAGAACAACTCCTTTCTGTTGTGCCAGAAGTCTTTGAAGGCTTGCTTGTAAGGCGCGCTTGCCTGAATAAGAAAATCATTGTCTTTGAATAGCTCGGCAGCTTTAGGCGTGGCTACTTCTACAAAGAAATGGTCTTCAATGTCGGTAAGAAAAATGTCATAGCCGTCTTTGATACTGTCGGTTCTCATTGACTCGCAAAAGCAGAATTTGTCTGGAAGGCAAGACTGCCCGACGACAAGAATGTGCTTGCGCCGCTCTATGTAGAGCGAGTCACCGGGTGGTGCCGTGAAAATATCGTCAAGTACTTTCATACCTGACAGGTCACATGGGTGTGCGCCAAAAATGACCAGCGGCTGGTTGACTTCCGGTTCAGTTATGTTTCCTGCCTCGTCATAAGAAAATAAGGTCTCTCGTTGAGGGTACAAAAACTTCTTGGGCGGAAGAATAGTTCTGAGCGCCTCGAAGGAAATTTCCTTCTCGCATTCGACTGCTTTAAACGCATACGATTGCTCCGATACTTTTGAAGGCGCAAAAACTGTGCCAAATTGCTTCAGCCGCTCAAGAAATCTCGGAAGGTCTTCTTTAGATAAGACATACGATTTTTCCATCTAATTCTTACTCTCCTCGGCAGGCGATCTGTCTGATGGGTGCTTATTCGTAAGCAAAGCCAGAGTGGCGAGGGCCTCGTCTTCTTCAACTACACAAAGTGCTGCGCCTGCGTAGGTTAGTACCCACTGCCCGGGCACAACCATATCAAAAGGCAGGAAGATTTCACGCTTTTGACCAGCCCAGTCGACAACCGCAGTATTGCCAGTCACTGATAGAACCTTAATGGGCAGTGTGATGCACATGTTTATCGCTCTTCAAATGCTGTTTGAATTCAGATATTTCCGATACCAACCAGGCAGCCCATTGTTCAACTCCGTAGCCGGTTTTAGCAGAAATCTGCATTGTTTTCACAGCGGGATTGATTGCTTCAATGTGTCTAATAGCTTCGGAAATATTGAAATCAACATGCTCGAGAAGATCGCATTTCGTGAAAATCACAAGATCGCAGTTGCGAAAAATGACAGGGTATTTGATCGGTTTGTCATCACCTTCTGTAACAGAGAGGAGCACTATGCGCCGGTGTTCTCCCAATGGAAATTCCGCAGGGCAGACCAGATTGCCTACGTTCTCTATGAAAATTGCATCCGCTTTTTCCAGTGGTTCGGCGTGCAAAAGGCGAGCGACCATTTGTGCATCAAGGTGGCAGCTTCTGCCAGTGGAGATTTGATGGACCGGAACGCCGACTTTCTTAATTCTATCGGCATCAAGATCTCCGACCATATCGCCTTCGATAACGCACGAGGAGAATTTACCGCCGGCAATTTTGAAAGTAGTTTCCAAAAGTGAAGTCTTGCCGGCTCCGGGAGCACTCATTAAATTGAACGCGCAAGCTCCCAGGCTTTTGAAATGTTCGCGGTTGTGGTCTGCCATTTCTTCGTTTTTGCCGAGAATACGCTCAATCGCGTGCTCATCTGCCGACTCGTGCATGTTGTTTCTTCTCCTTGTCAGGTCTTTCAATCTCAATAACAACGTTGACTACATCCAGTTCTTCACCCTGCAATAATTTTCCGATTCCGCTCCCACAAGTGGGGCAGCGATATGCATTTTCCGCTTGCGGACGATACTGGTGATGGTTGTCTTTGCAGTGTGCTGCGGCGGTTACAGTGTTGATTGATAATCGGCAGTCAGAACAACCGGAAAACAGCGCTCTCATGCTGTCGAACGCAAATGAGACCGATTCGGGGTCAACATTGCGAAATTCGCCAAACAAAACCTCAACGCTCTGGGCGTTGGTGTGAGCGCCAAGCGACTGCAGTCTCTCACCGACAATCTCCAGAATCGACTTGGCTATGGCTGCTTCATGCATCCTTGCGGAGTGTCTCCAGAATTCGCTGGACCAAGAATGCTAGATTCGAGACAAGCAAAGGCAATTTTTCTTTGAGTGCCGGGCTGATTGTTTCTTTCCAGTTGACTTCACCGATTTCCACACCGAAGAAAATCAAGCGATTGGGCAAGCTGCCAAGTTGTTTGGAAAGCTTCAGCTCGTCTGCAACTGAAAAACCATGGCTTGACTTGATATTCAGATGCGGACCCTCGAGCAGTGCTTGCAAATCGATAATAGTCACAGAACCGGGCGACAACCCGTCGCAGGTTGAGTCAATGATGATAGCCGCTTTGTGCCCTTTCAGGCAGTCGCTCAGATAACTGGTATAAGGGCCAAGGTTAAATACGCAAACATCGGACAAAACCGCGGCAGGCAGGTTTTCGCAAAGTGCCGCAGCAATGCCGTCATCGCCCCTGAGCGCATTTCCCACGGTCACAAGGCAGAGCCCGGCCGGTTCTGCCAGTTCAGAATGCTGGCATCTCATTGGGCTTAGCTGTTGCTTGGCGTACATTTCCACGTTTAGATCCCTTGCTGGTCGCAAAATCCCGCGACTATTAGCTATTTTGCTCTTAATCCAGGCAACTGGCATGCTTCTACGGAATGATATTTAAGGGCTGCTAAAGCAACCTCAGTCATAACTCTCCCGGCTTCATCCCTGCGCATGATACGAGGCACTGTCTTACCTTGATAAACTGCATGCGCTTCAGACAAGAAGAGGCCCTGAGATGCAATACGTAGAAATCAAGAGGGATATTTACATTGCCCTGCTGCTTCTGGGGCTAATACTTCTGGTAATTGCCTTCAGGCTGGTGCCTGTGGCGTTCAACACCGATCTAACCGCCACTTTGCTATTTCTGATCTCGATGGTTCAAGGCAGCGTCTGTCTGGGTTTCGGGGCCTTCACCCTGTGGTTTCACGAAGACCCCGAAATCTGGCAATAGCCAGAACCTTGCCTCAGGCATGTGAAAGGGCGTTGTCTGCCTTTGATTCGGCAGCCGTTTCGTTATGGGCTTCTCTCGGGTGTAAGGCGCGCGGTCGAACAATCTCTACAGAGCACGGAGATTTTACTGCAACAGCGCGTGAGACCCCACCCCAGACAAAGCGATCGCAGAGATCGTGCCCATGAGCACCAATCAGGATTTTGTCGGCCATCCAATCTACGGCGGACTTGATGATTTCATGGCGGGGGTTGCCTTCTTTCACCTCAATGTGCGCAGTGCAATCAGGATGTTTAGACTCAATTATTTCTTTGCCTTCCGCGCAGATCTGGTTCGCCATTTTTTTTCGGCGATTGAAGGCTTGCTGCGTAACATCCTTCCAAGTCTCGTTTTCCACTTCATCCCATTTGATAGGTTCTACAACCGACATAATCCGGAAGGCCGTATCCATGGGCCATTTGCGTGCTGCAATTGTCTCTAGAACCCGTTTGCAATAAGCCGAATCGTCTACGGCAATAATGACCTTCATGTTTGATCCTCCGAAAACTTTAGATTTGCCGCGACGGCAATTAATGAGCTCTATGTTTGACTATCTCTACCGAGCAGTCGGCGTGCCCTGCAACGCCTTCGGCGACACTGCCGAGAAATAGCTTCGACAAGCCCTTTCTCCCGTGCGAGCCCAGGACTATCAAGTCCGCTCCCCAATTCTTGGCTTCGTCGAGGATGGAGTTCCGGATGTCTCCGGTGAGAATGGACCCACTGACAGGGCAGGCCGGAACATGTTCTTTGAGAGTTGCGATGTTTTCTTTCAATCTTTTCTTCTTTTCCTCGAGCAATTCCTGCTCGGCGGCGATCATCGACTCAACAGCTCTGGGCGAGTACACCACCTCGCCATAAGCTGGAATCGGTTCGAATACGTTAATAATTCTAAATTGTGATTCTTCCGGCCAGCTGCGCTCCATCACTGATTCCAGGGCGCGTCTGGAGCATTCTGATTCCTCGACCGCGATCAAGACTTTCATTACAATTCTCCTTGCCTGAATTGCTGCGCCATTTTGCCATTCTGATTGGACGTCGCTTTTTTCGTATCATCCGTTTGAAGCATTTGGAGGAAATAGTCCGCCGAGACCACTTTGAAAGTGCAATCATTCGCAAGAACGATATGGCAGAGTCAAACCCCGCCCTTAAGGGCGGGGTGCTTGCTTGTGACCGGGATTCTAAATAGACTTTATCAAAGCCCCTGGCTTCTGCCATTCACCATACGGTGAGCAGGCTGACGTGTCGGCCGCGTTGTCGGTGATCATCCTGGCCTTGTGGTTGTGCGATCTTCAGTTGGAGGACGCGCAATCGTCGACACGCCTGCCGGTGAGCAGCTTTCCCGCAGGCGCTGATGCACAGACAGTGTTCGAATCAATCCGAATCAGAAGGAGGAGATTCCGGCATCTCTGCCAGTGGATAGAGCGTGAAATTGGCAAAGTTGTAGATAGGCGCCTGGGCCAGCCACCGATCTAGCTCTTCATTGCTTTCGACATCGTAAATCCAGGCGCCTCCATGCTGCCCCACCAGGTGATATCGCTTTTCCAGCTTTCCTGCCTTCTTCAGTTTTTCAGCATATGCAGGCATTGAAAGAACAGATTTGACACAATCTGTACCTAATTTGCTGATGTCCAGACTCCACAACACCAAGAACTTTGACATATTCCTCTAGTTAAAGCTTTCGAACTTCAGCTGTTTTTCAGCTTCCAACCAATCTTCGCGATCGAACCCGTGCACGTATCCGCGCTTTTCGAACAACTCATACGCTCTAATTGAAATCAGTTCGTAGCGTGCCTGAGGAGAAAGAGAAGCATTCTTTTCGGAGGGGGCTTTTGCCGCCGGCTTGACGGATTCTTTTTTCACTTCCGGAGCGGGCTTTTCTGTGGTCGCAGCTTTCGCCTGTGGTGCGCTCTTTGCCGATGACTTCGCAGCTGGTGCTTTGGCGGCGGGAGGCATTGTCGCGGGTTTCTTCGGCTCTGGTGCTTTCGCGGCCGGTGCTTTCGCTTTCACCGCGGTTGTTTTCGCTGGGGTCTTCGCAGCAGGTTTGGGATTTTTTGCCGCTGTAGTTTTTGTTTTTGCAGAGGTTGCCGGCTTTGCCTTTGTGGTTGCTGCCTTTTTGGTGCTCGGGTTAACTGCTTTAGCCATCATCCAACTCCTATCTCGAACTCAATCAAATGTATTTCTTCGCGCCGTTTTTAGAGGCAGCTTTCGTTGTATATCCGCACAGGGTCGCCTAAGAAATCGAACGACTATTATCAATTTGGAGCATGTATTTGTCACGTTGTTGGGCTACCAAAGGC
>JADZFV010000382.1 GCA_020854255.1 Candidatus Melainabacteria bacterium
AATCCAAGGGCGATGCGCATCATCACTTCATAGGAATTGCTGCCGTCGACTTTCTCGAAGAGATCGGGAAATTGCGATGCAATCTTTGGATTGATTTCGATAATGTGCACGGTATCCTTTTTCGGATTGTACATCATCTCCATGTTGAACATGGCATTGTCGTAGCCGATGCCGCTTATGAAATCGAACGCTATTTGCTCCATCCTGAGCAATACATCTTCAGGCAAGGCGGATGGATACTGAAATCGCTTGAATGAAAATGTGTCAGGAAACATAATGGCGTCGATGATTCCCATCACCGTAACCTGACCGCGGAAGACAAAACCTTCCAGCGAAACTTGCATTCCTTCCAGCAGATCTTCATACAATAAGTAGTTTGCGTCTAATTCCCAATCGGTGTACATGCGTACCAGATCGTTGAAAGGTAGTATGAAGAGCTCCGGTAGCAGGGACTCTTGTGCCCGATTGCGAAGCTCGCTGCGGTTGCTTATTGTGTATGCACTTTTCGACATGCAGGATTTTACCGGCTTGAGAAATCCTGGAAACATCGAAATGCTCTCGACCGATTCAAGATCGTTTGGATCGATCAGGTAAAACTTTGGTGTAGCAGAAGGAATTATTTTCGCCTGGTATCGGCGGCAGTAATATTTGTGCTCGCACAGCAAGATCGGATTCGGTTTAGGACCTGGCAAATCAAGCCTTTCGGTCAGCACAGCAGTCGCCGACATGCCGGGGTAGCCGATACCGGAGGTGATACCAGCAAGTTGGTCGTCGTAATGCCGCTGCACAGTTTCGTCAAGCAATTTTGCGATGTCCAGTGGCTGGCTGTCCAACTTGGGCTTGTCGCCCAGAAGGTCATCGAAATAGTCTCCGCCAAATTCGTCAAAACGCAAATTTACGCCGATGCGCTCCGCTAGATTCGGCAGGTTGCGACGCTCACGCGGCGTCGGACAGAGTATTAATAAGTCCTTCACTGACCCCGTTTCCAAGTTCTGCGGAAAACACAAGCAATTATTCTAGCTTGTTGTTTTACAGATTGCGTCTTCACCGCGTGACCCAGCGCAATGAATCTATAGCCGTCACCCTCACGCTAAGTTTTGTCGTGCGGTTTGGAAAGTCCGCCGAAAGTTTGGTCAAACCCCGGCATCAATGCCGGGGTTTCCTTGTGATTAAATGCCTGGATATAAATTCATAAATGCCAGTTTGCCCAGATGCAGGGCGTTGAATGGACTCTTGCCAGGGCAGGATTTCCAGTCTTTCAGTAAGATATGATGCTGCCATACAGGCTTGGCTGGGGAAGTGATCTGAGGTCTAAATGTTTAAAACCAGCCCGAGGGCATTTAATCTTTTGAAAGTCTTGCTTTCTGCCTCAGTCTTCGCGGCTGCGTCAACATCGCTGCCTGCATATGCAGCCAAGGAGCAGATGGCTGAGCCGATGACCGCCTTCAAAACCTGGAAAGACTTGAGAGTGACTGAAAGCCTGAGCGACGATGGCTCAGTCAATTACTATTCTTTTCCGCTGAAAAACGGCACAAAAGCACACCTTTGCATACTGGACCTGAAGAGCAAAAAGTATTGCGTTCGCCCTCATGTCAACAATCCGACCTGCCCGACATCTGCGGCGGGCGCTCAGAAAAACGCTGTCGCGGCGGTTAATGGAGGCTTCTTCAATCTCTCCGATGGCGAGAGCACAAGTTTTGCCGTCCTTGACGGTAAGCAAGTTTGCGACCCGACGGCCAATAAAGACTTGATCACCAATCCCAAGCTGATGCCTTTTTTAGAAACGATATTCAACCGAAGCGAATTGCGAATCGGCAGCGGCAAGGGAAACGCTGTGACGATTGCAAGACATAAAGAACTGCCAGCCAGAGACAAAAAAATACAATTCCTTTTGGGTGGCGGTCCGCAACTTTTGCCCAAGCTGACGTCTATGGAAGAAGCTTTTATTCGCGTGGGAAGCGGCGGCAAGCAAATTGATTCCATCGGCTGCAATAAGACCGCCGCCCGCACCGCTATCGGTATCACGCCAGACGACCATTTTCTGATTTTATGTGTAGCGGGCAAGGGACAGGACGAATTTTCCTCAGGGCTTACTCTTGAACAGGTGGCTCAGTTGTTGAGTAATCTCGGCTGTACCAGAGCGCTCAATTTTGACGGCGGAACCTCCACCACTATGGCGATTGTCGATAAATCCGCGCCAGACGGCGCGCTCAAGATGGTTTGCGGCAGGTCCCCGGAGACAAGGGTCAAGTCAGTCTTGCTGATCGTGCCTCGCTAGTGGTGATTCCAGGCATGGCGCGGTGTCCGGTCTTGCGTTACAGTGGATTGCCCGGTTTTTGTCAGGGACTTTCTTCTCCTCCTGTTTGAATCGCCTGGTTTAACGCCACCCCGTTGAGCCCGTTAGTGTGCAATTCCACATTAATATCGGCTGTCCGCTCCGGCATACTGCCATTGGAATCACGCAGTCCAACGAGCTGCCGAAACGCCGAACAGTCACTCTGTAGGGGTTATTAGCCTGAATGGGTACAAATAATGGGGGGCGGGAGTTCGACTCTGCCTGGACGGAGCGCCCCGAAACCGCTTACCGGTTCTTATCTGAGTTACATATGACCAGTCCGGATGAAGACGTACGCAAGAAGTCCGCTGAGGCGAAGGAGCCGGAAAAACCCAGCGCATCTCCGGGCGACCCTATTAGCTTTGTCGGGCAGCTGCTTGGTGATGCGAAAAACCTTGCAGTCGACGCCGCATCCGGAACGCATTCTGGCGATAAATTCTTGTCGGCAATTACTCCGGAGCTGGCGGCCCAGTATCAGCGCGGAAAGGAAGTTCAAGAGCGCCTCGCAAGCAGGGCGGTAAAAGACAAGACGCAACTCAGCGCCAATGACAGGAAAAATCTGGAAGCGTTTGAAAATGTGCGGAAGAACATCGGGCAGGTGCCGCTCTATGACAGGGATTCCCTGACTCGATATGTGGAAAAGGGCATCGCGCAGAAGGCTAAGACAGCTCCGCCTGACGGGCAAAGTAGGGTTTCCAAAGAACCAGTTGCCAGACCGGCCGCTGCAAGCAATCCGGAACAGATTGTCAGGCAGAGGGGAGTCGCCCAAAAAGCAGTCTCTCATCCTTTACAAGCAGATAAACCTATTCATCCGGTACAACCTAATCGCGCGGAGCAACTTGCCAAATCCGCTCAGCCTGTGCGCAAAGACGTTGTTGCGCAGGCGGGCGACACACGAACTGCCATTGCGAAACCCATTCAACCCGCCCATCTGCCTGAGCGCATTGCTCCTGAATCAAAAACTGCTGGCGGCAGGACTCCACAAGACCAGAATACGAGCAGTTCCTCCAGGGATGTTAAAGCCGACCCTGTGAGAAATCTTTCGTCTGTGCCAGGCAGCGGACAAGTGACGCTGTCTGAGCAGAGAGCGGCTGCCGCAGACGGGGCAAAGGCAGGGAGAACAGAGACGCATTTACAGACAAGTCACAACCAAAAGGAAAACAGAGGAGATCGTGTATGGCCGGTTAGTCCTGGAGCGCACAGTCAATCTTCTGAACTCCAGCCAGTCAGTGAAACAGTTATAAAACCAACAAATCGGCCGACGCAGGACGTAAAGCCTCAAGGTTCGGAAATTTCGAAAACAGAATCGTTAGTAAGCAAAACATCAATTGCCGGTTCGAGCGCCATTGGCACGTTTGAAAGACGCACCGGATATGATGCTCGCGACCGACAAGCAGAGAAGCAAAATTTGCCTGGCAAAAGTATTGAGGCAAATAATCAAGCGCAAGCTAGTGCGGCCGGAAGTGGCGAAGTCCAGGAGGCAAAGCCAAAAGGAGTTGAGTCTCAACTACGCTACGTTGCCCATCACGATGTTGCCGGTGCTCAAAGCGAGGTTGAACGTGCGGGAGCGACTCAATATCGCCGGTGTTTTGAAAAGATGCGTCGCGTTTTGGACGAAAGGACATATATTGCAAATAATCCTGTGCAAAGAAATGCATTTGCGGAACAACCTCAAGTGCAGCCGTCAGTCAAGTTGCAGGAGAATGCAATAACACGAGAAATCCCACGGCATCTTCCCGGCTCAGATAGCAGGATAAGCCTGGCTGAAATAAAAAGCGGTCTTCCTGATCAGCAGGTGCAGCAAATCGCTCGCATTTCCGAAGAGCGCTTCCCGGCCGGGTTGCGCTGGCAAAATACGATCTGCCAGCCCGACGCCGCACCACCGGCAGGAAGGGCCAGACCGCCTGAAACTCCAGGCGTTATCCCTTCTGTGAAACCTCCCGATCGCAGTGCAGGAAACACATCGATAAGACCGCAAACTCCCGGCGAAATTCGGCAAGACACAGTTGGACAAAATCAGTCTGGTGCAGCAAAAGTTTTGTCCTTCAACGGACGCGTCAACGATCGTTATATCACTGGCGCGGAAATAGCACTGGCTGCCATCATTGCTGCTGCCGGCGCAAAGCGTATTCGCTTCGACGAGACCAAGCCGGGCTGTGAAATCGCAACACCAATTCCACGTGTGCAGAAGATTCAAGCTTTTCTTCCAAATACAGCCGCTTGCGAGAAGGGCACAGCCAGGACGGATGCTCCGAAGCTCGAACCCCGGCGAGCTGATGTCACTGCCGCTACTGACCGCAGATTTTCTACTGCGCGGCAAATGGGAATTCCACAGGAGACATTTACTTCGACATTTAAGCCTTCTGAAAAACGTTTTTTCACAGGAGTGGAAGTTGCCCTTGCTGCAGTGATTGCATCTTGCGGCACCGCGCGTATTCGGCAGAACTTCTCCGCCGTGACTACTGATGAGAGGCAGGGTATTGCCAATAAGCAAGAGTCAAGCGGGCAGCAGAATGAAGACCGTGAGTCGAGTGAGCAACAGCCTGACGAGCAGGAGTCGAACGAGCAACAGAAAAGGTCGAGTGTGCAACAGGCGAGCAAACAGGAGTCGAAGCAAGAAGCGAGGAAGCATAGGGACTCCGAGGATAAGGATTTTTGCGATGACGATGTTCCCGGCTCCCTCCGTTATCTTCAAACGCATAAGTACAGTCGGCGAACTATTATGATTGGACCTGGCGATACGTTTGTGAGCATCGCAGAATCCAGGCTTGTGAACAGGGACGGAAATCTGGGCTGGCTAATTGCCGATATCAATTTGCCGCGCATCAAGGAAACCTACATCGATGGAAAAAGAATTGTCGAAGTTCGCAGTCGGCAAACCATTGAGCTGCCAGCATTCGAGGATATCACTGCGTTTAGCAAACATAGAAAGGAAGAGCAAAAAGCGGAAAATCTCGTCACGATTGTTGTTGAAACTCAAATAGACCGCGAACTTTTGAACCAGCATCTCGGTGTTTTTGTAGACGCGGGAGGAAAATCACGCGGCCCTGCCGTGCCAGGTACGGCTGCTTCATCAATGTTCAGTCGCACTGCAATTGGTGCCGATGGCTCGGGAATTTTGCCGTCGCTTGCTCTTGAGTCCGGCAACATTTTGAAAGTTGGAATAGAGCGATTGAAGGAGAGCTCGCGCGCCGCTCTGGACAAGGGGCGCAAGCCGTTTTCCAGAATGCGAGAATTGTTGAGGCGCGACAAAATCAAACGCCGTTTGTAATTACAAAATCGCAATATTGTCGAGGTGACGCCATGCGCCGACTGTCGTTATGCCTCAGGGCAAGCATGGCGTCGACCCAACACAAGTTTCGCTACGCATCTGCGTGTCCGCAATAAAGGCAGAAATTGAAAGCCGGGTCCCGGGCCTGGCTGCACTTTACACATTTTGCGTCGTTTGCAGCTAAGGCACCTGAAGAAAATATCGGATTGGGCGGCGAGAAATTCAATGGATTTGGCGTGCCACCAAGGTTGACTGATTGAGCTTCCGGCGTTTGCACCAAAGACAGATCGCTGGTTGTTCCAGCCACTACTTTCAGTGCCTCCCCAGCGATGTCCGGCAGCGGCGTACCAGCAATGTTACTTACCTCAGGCGCTTCAAGTTTTTTCAAAACCTCAATCTTTCTGGCTGACGAAACCGCACTTGAATCCCGCTTTGAGGCGAGCGAATCTTCAAACAGTTCCGCCTCTGGGGCAAG